>JBIJCS010000112.1:0-10705 GCA_044344575.1 Pirellula sp.
CCAAGTTCTTAACGCGGTCGCCTTCGGTGCAGAAGGTATCGGTTTGTGCCGAACGGAACACATGTTCTTCGAAGGAGATCGTATCATCGCTGTCCGCCAAATGATCTTGGCCAAGAGCGACGAAGCGAGAAAGAGTGCTTTGGCAACCCTCCTTCCTTACCAGCAAAAGGACTTCGAAGGGATCTTCCGTGCTCTCGATGGATTGCCAGCTTGCATCCGCTTGCTCGACCCACCGTTGCACGAATTCTTGCCTCAATCCGACAACAAGAAGGGTCAAGAAGAAGTCGCCAAGCAACTCGGCACAACCGTCGCCGAAGTCGCCAAGATGGTGCACGAACTCCATGAGTTCAATCCGATGCTTGGTTTCCGCGGATGCCGCTTGGGTATCCTTCGCCCAGAAATCACCGAGATGCAAGCTCGGGCGATTTTCCAAGCAGCGGTTACCGTGTTGAAGGAAGGGACCAAGGTCAAGCCAGAAGTGATGGTACCACTCGTAGGCTTCAAGCGTGAGCTAGATCTCCAAGTCGAGATTGTGCATCGAGTTGCTGCAGAAGTCATGAAGGCAGCGGGCAAGAAGTTCCAGTACAGCGTCGGCACGATGATCGAAGTACCTCGCGGTGCTGTGACTGCAGACGAAATCGCTGAAACCGCAGAGTTCTTCTCCTTCGGTACGAACGACTTGACCCAAACCGCGTTGGGAATGAGCCGCGACGACTCCGGTTCATTCTTGCCAGGTTACCAAGCGTTGGAAATCATCAAGGCCAACCCATTCGCCAGCATCGATCGCGGCGGTGTAGGTCAATTGATGAAGATCGGCGTTGAAAAGGGTCGCTCGACTCGCAACGATCTGAAGATCGGCATCTGCGGTGAGCACGGTGGAGATCCAAACTCCGTCGAGTTCTGCCACATGATCGGTTTGAACTACGTCAGCTGTAGCCCATTCCGAGTGCCAATCGCGCGACTGGCGGCAGCACAAGCAGCATTGCGTCATCCAGCACCAGCGCCCAAGGCAAAGGTCGTCAAGGAAACCAAGGGAGCCAAGTCGGCAACCAAGTCCAAGACGGTCTCGAAGCGTTAATGCGTTGACCTAACGAACCGTTGTCGTCCTCGATAGCATGGACGAAATGGACCAACACGAGCGTAAAACGGCCAACATGGCCGTTTTACCCACCACACCCTGTAGAATGGCCATCCTGGCCGTTCTACCCACACCCCCCGTATCACGGCCATCCTGGCCGTTCTACCCACACCCCCCCCCGTATCACGGCCATCCTAGCCGTTCTACCCACCACACCCCGTAGAATGGCCATCCTGGCCGTTCTACCCAACACAACCCGTAGAATGGCCATCCTGGCCGTTTTCCCCACCCCACCCCAGCCTTCCCTGTAACGACACACCGCCACAAGCCCAGCAGTTGGGGCAGGGCAGTAGCACAAGCCCCTCACAAGGGCAACACACCTCCTTCCGCATCGACGGAACTTACCACCTGTACTCCATTCTTCAGTACTCTTGGAAGGCCCCTCGCTCGTTTTCTTTTGTCCACGTCACCAGTACAGATTTGTTCCACTGGACTTGGACCACCAACCTTCAGCCTGTTTTCACACGCCACGGAAGGAAAATCGATTCGGGCTTCTTCTGTCGGTACTCCTACCGCGATCAAAAAACTGGAATCTTGGAAAAGAAGGCCAACGCATCAAGGCTTTCTCGAAGCGGAGCAGAAACGAATTTGGGAGCCAAAGGATCAGCCTTCTGCGGATTGACACGCGCTAGGATTGGTGTATCGTGTTCGAGAGCGTAAGGTGACTCTCGAGCATTGAAGCTCGTTAGACAACAGGGAACTCCGGTGAAACTCCGGGACGGTCCGGCCGCTGTAAATCGTCTGTGAAGCTCCAAGGATCCTCTCCAAGAATCCTCTCGAAGAATCCTTGAGCAGCACCGACATTGCCTCCTTCTAGAATTAACTTTCCAAACGAAGTTTGCCATTGGACTTCGACCCGCGAAATCGAGTGACGGGTCGGGATTCCGAGAAGGCATCGAGGCGATGGATGACGACAAGTCAGAAGACCTACCTTGCGAAATCGCAGTCCATAGCCTCCCGTGATTGAGGCACCTGCGGTGAATGGTTTCGGAAACATTACTGTGAACTTCCGAATGTTGAATGAACCAAGGTCGAAGTCAATACATCCTACGACGGACACGGTAGGAAATCGTGTATCTGTCGGACTGATGTTGCCACTGACTCGGGTTACAACTCGCACGTAGAAAGTCTGCCTTCATGCACTCGAATTTTCGGTCTCGCTTTGCTATGCGCCAATTGCGGCTAGCATTTCCTGTTTTAGTAGCCGTTCTTGCCTTCGCATCTCCAAAACTCCACGCAGAAATCATCGGATTCGAAGGAAAGAGCTTGTACAGCCAAGGCTCAGCGAATCGGTATTACAACGGCGATTTGGGTGACAACACAACGAACTCCCAGGGGTGGCAAAGTGGAAGTGCTCATTTTTCTAACTCGTTTACCTTCGATTCACAATGGAATTTTTCCTACTGGTCAGGCTTCGCTTATTCCCGAGTAACAGCAGGCAACGTACCCGGTTACGAGAACCAGTATGCAGCAAGACCCGGGATTGGTAGCGAAGGATCAGAACACTACGCCGTTATCTACAACGCTGCAGTTGGTGATGCCGTGATCACTTTTGGCGCAGAGGTCCAACTTACTACGGTGGATCTTACCAATACCGCCTACAACTATTTCTCGATGCGAGACGGTGACACTTTTGCGAAAAAATTCGGAGGGACTTCCGGGAACGATGCGGACTTCTTCAAGCTTGAGCTACAGGGCTTTCGCGGCGGAAATCTAACCAACAAATTCGATTTCTACCTCGCCGACTTCCGCGCCGCGAACGCTGCTGACGACTACATCGTAGAAAACTGGACCCGTGTGAATCTAGCAAGCCTCGGCACGGTCGACTCACTCAAATTCGCGTTGACCTCCAGCGATGTCGGTCAATTCGGTATGAACACCCCCGCGTATTTCGCCATGGATCGCCTAGAGTTCTCCGCTGTTCCAGAACCAAGCAGTTTGCTTCTTCTCGGTTCGCTCGCTACCGGATCGACTTACCGACTCCTAAGACGCATTCGACGTCGCCGGCCTAACGCCTGATCGACACGCAAGGATACCGACGAGACAACTCGCGAAGAATCCGATCAGGCTCGGTGGCAACACCAGTTCGTGCCCAGCGAATTGCATCCATAGGCTCGCTAGCAACCAAGCAACGAGCCCCGCTGCCATGGTCGCTATCCCGAAACTGGCTCGCTGAAAAGATTGCCCAATGCAAGTCCCCGTGTGAGTCCCTATGCAAGTCCCCGTGTGAGTCGCCGTGCAAGTCGGACTTGCAGCACCCGCATTGCTTGCGACTTCGCTCGGCCGATGCGGGAAAAATAGCGCAATGCACATCGGTACGAACAAAGAAACAAAGACCAGCACAAGGGACAACTCCAACAACTCCATGATCGACTCCCCCGAGATCGCCACCAACGCCGATCCAACGATCACCACGACCACACTGAATCGACCTCCCCAGACGGAAATCTCAGCACGCTTCGTCAACGGTTTCAATAAACTTTCTGACACCAATGTTGCCTGCCCGAGTGTCGCGCCTGCAGCAACAGCAAGACATAAACTAAACATGCCGATGGTGAGCACAATCTGCAACGGCTCGCTCAATACCGCGTTCGCAACTTCTTGGATAGGTAAATGCTCGTCTCCCAAGTTCGCTGCAAATAACCATCGTGCAGCTAACCCCAAATACATGGGAATGAATCCGAATAACAAATACAACAATCCAGCGATAATGCACATCCATCTCGCTGTGCGAGCTGTGCGTGCGGAAGCAACTCGTTGCTGAATGTCTTGTCCCGGCACGTTTCCGAATAATCCCGTCAAAAAAACACCAACGATTGCAACTCCACTCGACCAATTCGAAAAGTCGATATCCAACGATCCCTTCGGAGCCTCGCGCACGACTCGTGCGAGACCATCCAACATGTTGCCGTCGCCAATCCGAAGGGCCGTTGCTCCAACCAACACCAATATACTGAGCAACGAGACGACAATCATGATCGCATTGGCCCAAGTCACAGCCCACATGCCTCCCCAGGCAACCACGGCCATCGTCGCAATCGCTGCGAGAATCACTCCGAAGAACTCGTTTATTCCAAGGGACGCTTCAAGCAATTGCCCCATCGCCAGAAATTGCGCGCCAATCCATAGGAAAAAAGATGGCACTTGAATCGCGCAACTGATCCACTCTGCCACACCTCCGAACTCTCTACGAAGCAACTCCGCGACGGTGGAACATCCTGACCTCCAAAATCGCTCGGCAAAAAGCCAACCCGTGAAGATCAAAGTTGCGCCACAAGCTATCGGATCGAGAATAACCCCACGCAGTCCCGTGGCATACATCTTCGTAGAAGCCTCAACCACCGACGAGGAACCAAACCAAGTTGCAAGAAGCGCCAGCACGGACAACCCCAAGGGTACACTTCGGCTAGCAACAAAATAATCCGAACCACTAGCGAGTTTCTTTCCAAAGCGCGAGCCGAGGAAAGCCAAGCCTAAGACAAAAAGAATCAGGCAACTCGCAAGACAAAGTTGGCCGAACGACGAAAGGTCTGGTACATCAAGCATTCACTTATTGTACCGAATACAATACGCTCGGATGAGGAAATCCCAATCGCTTGTCCACGACGTTATAGAGTGACTCACCACCCAAATACCGGCGAAGGTTCTCGCAGATCAATCGCGTCGAGTCATCGTACCGAGGTCCGGACTGTGCCCCAACGTGTGGCGTAATCAAAACGTTCGGGTGATCGTACAGCGGACTTTCCTTCGGTAGCGGCTCGGTCGCCGTGACATCTACACCCGCACCAGCCAAATGACCACTCTCTAACGCAGCAATCAGCCCCTTTTCGTCGACACATTGCCCACGGGCCACGTTGATCAGCCAAGACCCAGAAGGCATCGCACCAAAGACCTTTGCATCAATCACCCCACGGGTCGATGCATTTAATGGAAGTGTCAAAATGAGTACTTCCGACCAAGCAGCCAAAGAAAGCAACTCAGTGTGAGGCAACAAAGCTTCAACTTGTGGTGGCTTGTGCTCGGGAAAATAGTCGGTTGCTCGAATTCGAACACGGTAAGGATCGAGGATGGGCACAAGTCGACGACCATTACCCCCTAACCCCACAATCCCAACCCGTTTACCATGCAAATCGGCAGTTGGACGGCGAATGAACTCATGACGTTGCTGCTGCCGATAAAAGATCGGTATGCCTCGAAGTAACCCCAGCAACAAAGCCATCGTCTGCTCGGCGACTTGGTCAGCAAACAAGCCCGATGCACTACAGACCACAATGGGGGAATCGATTACAGACGGTGCAAGACAGTGGTCTAACCCTGCTGCCGACGATTGAATGAACCGAAGTCGACCCGCTGCGACAACACCATCCCAGTCCACAGGGACCTTCGCGTGCCCGACAAAGATATCCGCAAGAAAAATCTTCTCCGGAATCGTATCCTGATCTGCAACAACAATCTCATATCCAGGGGCAACACGCTGAATTGCGTCCAAGTGCCTCTGTTCCGTCGGATAGCACACCACCAGCGTTTTTGTCATCTCACAAGCAATCTTGTAAACCGGCCCAGAAACAGAGTTGACCACTAGGCCAAGTCGCGATCTTCGAACAGCAACAAACCCAACAAGGTCGCCAACACGAAATAAATGGTGGTGTAGACCAGAACGCTTGCAAGCACACTCCAAGGTACAACCACATCCGCGTCGATCGCGGCTTCCATCGAGAACAGGCTCAAATTCGGGACCACTGAGGCAATGAGCTCCGAGAAAAACTCAACCAGTGGCAAGCCACCTTGAGCACTCGCGACAATCGTCGGCGTTAGGTGTCCGAGCATGTAAATCGCGAAGCAAACCGCAAAGTTCGCGACCAAAGGCAAACGAGTACCTAAGGCGACAGCAATTGCACCGAGCACCACGCTTTGGAAAAACGCCATCGCCAAACCAGGGATGGTTCGCATCATTTCCATGTGACATTGACGCCAGTCCGGTTGATCCAAAGAAGACTCCCGCGCGTCATAAATAGGCTTGAACGCCACGGCAAACAACTCAACAGAACCAAGAACCAAAAACATGAAGAAAACCACCCAGAAAATCCCAAGCATCTTGCCGATGATAAACGAACGACGATGAATGGGCTTGCTCAGCAAAGTCAAAGCAGTCCGACCTTCAATTTCCTCGTTCACCGAAGTGCTGGCGGACCAAACCGCTTGGAAAGTTGCCGCAACCAAGATCAACGTAATGCCGCAGTCCTTGAGCAACTTGATGTCTTCGCCAAACGTATGGAATGGCAAGAAGATGAACAACACAATCGTTAAGCCTACCACTAACATCAGAATCAGAGGTAGCGGTTGAGAGAGTTCGCTCTTCGCTGCCGCAAAAGCAATGGCTGCCGTCTTTGGTGCAACCGCTTGCATTAAAAAGAAGAGCAAACCAATCACGGTGGTCATGAACGCTACCGAAAGGAACGTCAACGATTCGGGTACCGGCGGAATACTAGAGATCCGAATCTCAACCGTAGCTTCCCCAAACTCCTGATTCTGCGCGTAAACTTCTGCCCCCTGAACAAGTGCCAGCGGTGATTTGTCGGGCCCCATTGCTCGCCCCCATTGATAGGGAACGTCGTTCTCGATTCGGAATCCCTGCGTTCGGAAATCCGCAATCGTTGGCCCATCCCCCAAAATCAAGTTCTTATTCGAACGTACTTCGATCGAATTGACCGTTCGCGGATCGTACCGAACTTCCAATTTCGTAAAGGGCGAGTCCTCGTCACCTGACACCCCAGGCAACGTAAATGTCTGTGACGTAGGCTTCAAGAAAATGAACTGTGGCAAACTCGCAAAGGCCCCCCCCGGATTGTCGACCAACGGAGTAGAAGCCAACCCGATGAGTCCCAACAACCCGAACGCACAAAGCAACAAAAATCCGATCCCTTCGAACAGCAACGAACGGACTTCCATCATGAAACGGGAGGAAGTGCAAAACATCAAAGCCCATGCGAAGATGGCGAATACGATGCCAATCGCAGCAGTGATCAACCAAAATTCATCCATCGCCATCGGAGTACCAGCAGACTGATACGTCAAATACAATTCACGGGCCATCAGCCCTGTACCTATCAGTGTCAGTACAGCTGCAATTCCATGAGCTAGACCCGTTTTGCGAAACACATCAAAGAGCGGGATTTTCGACAAAACGTAAAAAACACCCAGCAATAATGCCAGGGTCAAGAGTCCAAGCGTCACACCGACGCCCAAAAACCACATCGGAGTCAGCCACCGCGCCATCCAAAAGTCAGTGATTGCGAAGAGTTGCGGAATCGCAAAAATTCCTGGGATTTCGGATGGTGTCATCGATCAGTCTGCACAGAAGAAGGCCGGTAGTCAGAGGGGATCCCAAGAGACACTCTCTAGGATTCCTTCGGTACGATCCAAAACTAGCTTCGGTTCGACCCTTTTTTCCCCACCCAATCCTACTTCTCCACCCGAAACCCTCAAACCCAACAAATTTCACGGATTATCCGTTACAATCACCCCCGTTTTGAAGGATCATAAAGAGGGGATTTCCCTGGGTGATCTGTCTCGCCTCCCCGCTCAGACCCACCCTAAGAATCCACGGTTTGACACTTATCCGTATCCATCCTAAGCCCTGAAGATCATCTGATGCTTGCAAACCTCTCTGCCGAACTGTTTAGCCATCGCGATTTGCTCAGCCATTGCAGCAGCTTGTTGCTCGCTCAAGCCCGTATGAACCCCCAAAACATCATCCCCACGGTGATCCTCGGGTTTCTTGCCCTCGTCGCCTTGGTCTGCATCGCAGTCCTCTGGAATTTCGGCAGCCTGTGGCTTCAAGCCATGATGAGCGGTGCCGACGTTTCCATGTCGAGCTTGATCGGAATGTACTTTCGCCAAGTCCGATCCTCCGTGGTCGTCAACGCCAAGATCATGGCTGCCCAAGCTGGACTCGATATCGATCGAAGAAACGGGATCAGTACCGAACGTCTCGAAGCTCACTACTTGGCGGACGGAAATGTGATGAATGTGCTTAACGCAATCATCGCCGCACACCGCGCAGGAATCGACCTTGATTTTGATCGCGCAGCCGCGATCGATCTCGCCGGTCGTGACGTCCTGGATGCTGTTCGAACCTCAGTGCACCCACGCGTGATCGATTGTCCAGATCCACGCTACAACCCCAGTGGATTTCTCTCCGCAATCGCGAAGAACGGAATCGAACTGAAAGTCAAAGCCCGCGTGACAGTCCGAACTAACCTCGAACAACTCATCGGTGGGGCAACCGAAGAAACGGTAATCGCTCGCGTCGGTGAGAGCATCATCAGCTCCATCGGGTCTTCCGAAACCCACCTCGCTGTCCTCGAAAACCCAAATCTCATCGCACGCACTGTCCTGAAACGAGGACTGGACAACCAAACCGCCTTTACCATCGTCTCAATCGATATCGCACACATCGAAGTCGGCCAAAATATCGGTGCACGATTGCGTGCCGACCAAGCAGAAGCGGACGTACGAATGGCCAGAGCACAAGCGGAACAACGGCGAGCCGAAGCCATCGCACAAGAACAGGTCATGAAAGCAGAAGTTGCTAAGAACCGCGCCAATCTCGTTTTGGCCGAAGCCGAAGTCCCAAAAGCCATGGCCGCCGCTTTCGTTGAAGGACACTTCCAACGCTCGGAATAACCCAGCCAAAATTCACCCCGGCGAAATAAACACGGCCAAAATAAACACGGCGAAATAGCACCGCTCAATCGCTCAACCCATCCTCTCTCCAACCCTCCCACTATGATCTCCTTGCGATCCTCCCCGTTTTTTCAAAAGCAATCCGCCACCCTCTCCGTCCTTCCAGTCGCCAGCGCAATTCCAATCGTGACCGCCTTTTTCGTTGCAATGATCAACCTTCAAGCCATGGCGCAGAGCAACCCAACCGCCGGACAACCGATTCGGGTCGGAGTAATCGGCTTGGACACCTCCCACGCAGGTGCCTTCGCGAAAATCATCCGTTCCGCACCGGATAACAGCCCGATTGCAAGACTTAAAATCGTCGCTGCCTTCCCCGGTGGTAGCCCCGACATCCCTTCCAGCATCGATCGCGTCCCTGGATACACCAAAGAATTTCAAAACCTCGGGATTGAAATCGTCGATTCCATCGAAGCCCTCCTACCCAAAGTCGACGCCGTCCTACTTCATAGCCTCGATGGCAGAACACACCTTCAGCAAGCTGCCCCGGTGCTGATGGCAAACAAACGCGTGTTCATCGACAAGCCTTTTGCTGCAGACTTGACCGATGCAGTGGCTATTGCAAAACTCGCTGAACATTCCAAAACGCCTTGGTTCACCTCCTCCTCCCTCCGCTTCACTCCTTCGATTTATCGCTACCGAGAAAAAGCCGATCGCAAAATCTTAGGTGCGCATAGCTGGAGCCCATGCTCACTAGAACCTCACCACACCGACCTGACTTGGTATGGCATCCACGGCGTCGAAGCCCTTTACACAGCCATGAATGTCGGTTGCAAATCCGTAACACGAGCACATAGCGAAGGAACAGATGTTGTCGTTGGAACCTGGGAGGATGGTCGCATCGGTGTCTTCCGAGGAATCCGCTCAGGCACCCAAGGATATGGACTGACCGTCTTCGGTGCAGACTTTCTCGAAAACGACGCAAAGTATGAAGGCTACGAACCACTTGTTCTAGAAATTGCAAAATTCTTTGCAGGTGCCCCCGCTCCTGTGTCGAGCCAAGAATCGCTTGAAATCATGGCCTTCATTCAAGCCGCACAACGATCGAGCGAACAAAACGGAATCCCCGTGACGATCGCCGAAGTGATGCAAGAAGCGGAACAAAAGGCAGCCGCAAAAATTACGCCATGGATTCAGAAGTAACATACCATCCTGATTCTCCATTCCTACCCGCATACCCTTGGCATCCCCCCCTCGTAAAAAATCGCCCCAGTCCAGCGAATCAAATAAGCCTTCGCCAGCCCCAAAGGCCACTTCGCAAACAGCGAACATCTTTCGCCCCGGTCCCAAAGACCGCACAGTCATCGATGCTCAAGGCCAAGTCCGGACTGTCCCAAGTGCTTGGGAACTCCTGCCACCAGGAGACGCACTCTATACACGCCGCGTAAAAGCAGCGGGAGAACATTGGTGCGTGCAAGAAAAAGTGGGCCGCAAAATCTTTTCCAAAGGAATTTGGGCTCCCGCACCAACGATTGCACAAGTCAAACAACAGGTCGATGCCGAACGCAGTACAGAAGCCTACGCAGTAAAACGCGAAAAACAAACACAGCGAAGAGACGCTGAACAAGCCAAGTACGTCGAAGACTTCGTCATCGAAGTACGCTTGTTTTTGCATTTCGCGCCGCAATTTCTTGCACTCGAACGGCAGTTGGCACAAGCCGTCGCACAACACGCAACGCCAGTCGGAAGCGGAACGGTGGCGAGAACCAAACGGATCTCGATTGAGCAGCGAGCCGAGTCCGCCGTCATCGCGTGGATGCGTCACCAAACTACCGCCTACGATGCCATGAAAATCCCTCGGCAAAAAGGAGCAAGACACGAGGT
>JBIJCS010000593.1:0-2938 GCA_044344575.1 Pirellula sp.
CCGAATCATGGCAGGAAAGAATGGAAGTATCCAAGGCCCCGCCGAAGCCAAATGGGGATACACGACCTTTAGCGTCGCGGATTGGGATCAAGACGGAAAACTCGACGTGGTGCTCAACAGCATCCTAGGCCAAGTCGTCTGGTTGCGAAATATTGGCGAACCTACCGCACCCCGCTTGAGCAACCCCGAACCCATCACCGTTCAATGGGACACCGAACCACCTACGCTTTCCTGGGGTTGGCTTCGCCCTGAAGGAAACCAACTCTTGACCCAATGGCGAACCACCCCCGTGGTCGTCGATTTCAATCGCGATGGACTCGTCGATCTGGCGATGCTCGATACAGAAGGCTACCTGGCCTTCTTTGAACGCTACAAGGACGACGAAGTCTTGAGATTAAAACCTCCAACACGCCGTTTTCTCAACGAGAAAGGAGAGCCATTGCAACTCAACAACAAACAAGCGGGCGGATCGGGTAGACGCAAACTCGCAATCGTCGATTGGAACGAAGATGGCCAATTGGACTGGTTGTTCAACTCGAAAAATGCAGAGCTGTGGTTGCAAATACCATCTAATCAACAAACAGATTCCTCCCGCCAAGCCCCATGGCATTTTCAAGCGATCGGTCCACTTTCCGATCGAAACATCGAAGGGCACGACGTAAGCCCCACGACGATCGATCTCGACGGGGACGGGCTTCGAGATTTCCTCGGAGGAGCCGAGGACGGCCGTTTGTACTATATGCACCGCTGATTCCGTTTTCCGCGCCTCGTCCAAGCTACAACTCAGCCTTGTCTTTTCAGAGTCTAGTTGCGTAAAGTTCATCCAACTGCCCTGTAACGTTTCCTCCTTGTTGGACTCCTTTTTCGAAAGGGTAAAAAGTAGATGGCACAAGCCGATTTGCTCAGCGTTCAGTGTCTGTGGGGAATCATTCCCTACCGTCACTACGGGATCGACATGGGGGACGGGACTGTCATTCACTTGGCAACCCTAGCGAGCAACCCAGAAGTCTCTCGAGAGGTTGAGGTAGATGCCCAAGACGCACCGCAGAGTGTGTTTGGAACCCGCATGATGGTCCAACGCGTCGCTTGGGATACGTTCGCGGACGGGAAACCGGTTCGGATCGAGCAAGTCAACGATGCGTTGCCGGCAGGCGAAGTACTTTCGCGGGCCGAGCATGCCTTAGGAAACACCTACTACAATCTCGCTTTCGGAAATTGCGAACACTTCGCAAGATCCTGGAAAACCGGGGAGCACCAAAGCCACCAATCAGACCGGCTTATTCGAGGTGCGGTGCGAGCCGGACTCGCAGGGCTTGCTGCCACAGCAAATCAAACCATCCGTAAAGCCGTTTTTTCGGGGGCTGTGGTAAACGGCGCGGCTGCAGGTACAACGGCAGCGATCTCTCGCGCTGCGGGGGTGGCTACTATGGTTGGTGAAGTCGCAAGGCACTCCGTATATGCTGCATCTCGGCAAGCAGAACTTGAGCACACCCAAGCCGAGCGCAACGGTCGCCGTGCTGGACTCCTCTCGGCCGCACTAACCGGCTTGATCACCCGAGGACCTGTCGGATGCGTCTCAGCGACCGCCCTGTACATCACAATCGAAGCTATGAGCACCCATGCAGCAAACGCAGGCAAATCTCAATCCAAGGATTGAACACCCCGCAGTCGTGTTGCGTCATTAATCGCGGTGCGGCGTTAAACGTAGTACGGTCCTTCGGGCCGTTGTCCGCGCTCCTATAAGCGATTACGCCTCGCTGCGCTCGTGAGCGCGGCCCGGAGGACCGCCCTACGACAGGGCCGTAGTCCGCGCAACCGTAGTACGGTCCTCCGGGCCGTAGTCCGCGCAACCGTAGTACGGTCCTCCGGGCCGTTGTCCGCGCATCCTATAAGCGATTACGCCTCGCTGCGCTCGTAAGCGCGGCCCGGGAGGACCGCCCTACGTTTTAAGACTGCCCAAGAATCTCACGCAGACGGCTTGCTGGTAATCGCCCGAGGCTCAACGGCAGCCCCTCGTCACGAAAGTACACGATCGTCTCGGTCCTCGAGTTCCATTCAACCTGCTCGATCCGGGATACTTGCAAAATATAGGACCGCCCTAACCTTGGAAATAATTCCCGCGGTAACGACTCTTCCCATGTCGTCAATCGGCGACGAAAGATGAGCTCACAAGACTGATTACTCAAAGCAACCTTCGTGTAGTTGCGAAGCGACTCAATCCAACAGATATCCGCAATCTTCAGAATGGCGTTTGACTTTTTGTCCTTGAAAGGCACGCTGATGGTACTCTCCAATCGATACTGCTGGGGAGATGGATCAAAATCCAACATGTCGTAATCCAAACACTCTTGGCTGCTTTTACGCCTTCGATACGTCAAGAGCGACGACTGGTTGTGCAATCTTTCAAGGGTGTCTCGTAACCTCTCGGGATCGACAGGCTTGACCAGATAGTCCGCAGCAGCCATGGCAAACGCTTGTACCGCGTACTTATCCCAAGCTGTTACGAAAACAACTTGAGTCGCATCCGAAACACTGGAAAGCAGATCAAAGCCATTCCCGTTCGGCATTTCAATATCCAAAAAGATCACGTCAGGAACCTGCTTTGCAAGGAACTCCTTCGCTGCGAATACACTACCAACCTCGCCAACCACAGCGATGTGACGGTCGCCAGAAAGCAGCTCAAGCATACGGCTTCTTGCGGCTGGTTCGTCATCAACGATTAGTACTGTGAGCATCGGTCATTTCGTTTCAACAAGGGAATTATGCGCTACGCCTGAGTGGTTATTGTCTTGGGCTAAGTGAAAAGGTGATTCCCCTTGCGCTACCGGAATACGCACCACGACCCGAACCCATCCTCCCTGCAAATTAGGCTCAAGAACCAAATCCACCGTTGCATGCTCACTACAGATCAACATCAAACGCTTCCGTAATGAACGGA
>JBIJCS010000592.1:0-2938 GCA_044344575.1 Pirellula sp.
GCCGACAACCGCTGGATCTTGAACTCCACTTGCCAAGCGAACCGTGGACTCCGACTGACCACGCCCCAACGCCACTTGGTTCCGCGACCATCCCGATAAAGCCTGCTGCCCCTGACTCTTTAACGACAAAAATCGAAAACTTCGATCCCTCGAGACTGTCGATTCACGACTATAAGCCAAGGCAACACGGTTCAACGCAACAACAATCGGCTCGGGCCCCTCAATCCTTACCACCCGTCGCGCTGGATCATGATCCAACAACACAAATTCGTTCCCAAATTGCACCAATAAAGCTTCGGGTTTTGCAGGATGTGCATGGGACTTTCCCGCATACGCGTCACTTAACGCCTGCCGCATCGCCAACCATTGATTTGCAGTGGTTACCAACTCAGAACGTATCAAAGGGACCGTCGATACTTGCGAACCACCCCGTGTTGCTTCTCGCGTTTGCCCAAATCCAATCGATGTAATTGCGAACCCAACACTCACAAAAAATATCGATAGTACTGCGTATTTCCACAGATTCCATGACCCAACGCTCGGTCCACTCTCGCGATAGCGACCCGGTTCAGTGCAAAATGAAGCGGCCAAACCGCATTTCAAAAACAGCATGAATTTCCTCATCGATACCGTTCGAGCACGAATTTTCAAAAAGGGAACGACTCTTTTGGCCACCCCTTCAAGAACAACAATTCGGACACTAGGAAAACCCAAACCAATACGTCAAGATCATTACCCCCTCTTAGTGGTGGCTGGAGATTTCGAATCACTTCCACTCATCCCCACTTCACTCATTCCCCGCTCAGACCCCTTCGTTCGCGCGGTTAACCTCTTCTTCACAAAAGTATTTGAAACGACGAAACTGAGCACGACCAAACGTGTTCACTACCAAACCAACAAAGGAAATTCGAATGAGTAAGCGGTGCCATGTGCAAGGGATTCAAGGACGAAAGGTATTTCGACATGCCTGATTCTTGGTCCACCCTTCCAGATTGGCTTGCACAAACCAACGGAGAATTCTCCGGAATCGATGTCTTCACACTCTCCTACCGACTGCTTCTTGCTGCTCTAGCCGGATGCATCATCGCTTGGCTCTACACCTGGAAACGCGGCCCGCATCACGGTGTTCCCAGCTTCCCACTGACACTCATCTTCTTAGCGATCCTCATCGCCATGGTCACTCAAGTCGTCGGAAACCACATCGCCAGAGCCTTTAGCCTTGTCGGCGCACTGTCCATTGTTCGGTTCCGTACTGTAGTTGATGACACTCTGGACATCGGCTTTGTCATCTTCTCAGTTGTCGTCGGCATGGCGATCGGTGCTGGAAATCTCGCGGTCGCTTTCGTCGGCGGCTCCATCATGGCAAGCTTGATCTATGCGTCGCGTGCTTACGCACAATGGACAAAAAAGCCCGAGTACCCCACCTGCGGAAAATTGACCTTTAAAACTGCAATCGGAGATGATTGCAACCAACAAGTGCAGAAACTCTTCGACACCCAAGGTATTTCCTATCGCATCGTTGCTGCCGAAACCGCCCGTGGCGGTGCAATGATGGAATGGACTTACGAATTCCCCAACGCGACTTTCGAGAATGGGGCTTCGATACCGAACACAATCGCCCATTTGACGGGACTACAATCGATTTCTTGGAAAATCAGTGAACGATGAAAACACAGCTAAAAGCACACCTACTTCTCGCATGCTTGATTTCCTGCAGTGTTGGATCGGCGCAAGATCCCCAAGGCCCACCGCCCTTCGGTCCTCCTGGATTTGGCGGGCCTCCTGGATTTGGCGGGCCTCCCGGTTTTGGAGGACCGCAGGGACGTCAAGGCCCCAATGCTTTCGGCCCCCTGATGATGCTTGGACTCGCTCACCATCCCATCCCACTGTTGCAACTGCCAGAAGTCCAACGAGAACTGAAACTCTCGGAGCAACAGAGCGAAGCACTCCTCGCAACACAAGAATCGCTGCAATCCAAAATCTTTGAAACCATGCAGCCGATCGCTCCACCCCAAATCTTCGAACTCGACGAAGAACAACGCGACAACGCCATCCGCGAAGTCCGCAACGCGATGACCAAACAACTGGAAGACGCTCAAAGTCTTCTCCAAAAAGTTCTCGATGAAAAACAACGAAACCGTCTGACCGAACTGTCCTTGCAACGCGAAGGCGTACTGGCATTCAACCGTCCTACGGTTGCTGAGAAACTACAACTCTCCGATACCCAACGCTCAGCAATCGAAAAACAATCTCAAGCACTCGATCCAAGTGCGATCCGACTCGGTCCAGGTGGCCCTCCCGACTTCGACAAGATCTCGCAGTTAAGACTCAATGCACAAAATGCCATTCTAGAAAGCCTCACTGAAGATCAGCGAAAAAAATGGCAAGCTCTACAAGGAGAGCCGTTCGCATTCGATAGGCCTCTCGAATTTCCATTCGGGATGGGACAACGCGGTCCCGGTGGCCCAGGTGTATTCGGTGGCCCAGGTGGACCTTTTGGCGGTGCAGACCGCCCGCTCGTTGCCAAATACGATAAGAATGGTGATGGTTGGCTCAATCGCCAAGAACGCATCGCTGCCCGTGAAGAAGCCAAGTCGTCGGTTGGCGGCGGATTCGGTGGCGGCGGATTCGGTCGCGGCGGTCCTCCAGGCTTCGGTCCTCCCGGTGCTGGCGGTCCTCCCGGTGCTGGCGGTCCTCCCGGTGCTGGCGGTCCTCCACAGGGTAGAGGTCAACGTGGCCCCGGCGGCCCGGGTGGTTTCGGCGGCCCGGGTGGCCCCGGCGGCAATCGAGAACCTGGAAAACCAGGTATCAAACTCACCTCGAACGAAGTCACACAATTCCAAGACCAAGATCTCTACGATCGAAACGTTGTACGTACCCTGTTCCTCACTTTTGAAAACGATGACTGGGAATCGGAGTTAGCCGATTTCAAACCCAC
>JBIJCS010000595.1:0-2933 GCA_044344575.1 Pirellula sp.
AGCAGTCGTCTGCATTCCAGCAATTGATCGTTCGTGACTGAATGGATGCTCTATGCTTTCTTTCGCCTCCACCGCTCGGGTATACCTGTATATGCAAGCCGTCGATATGCGTCGATCGTACGATGGCTTGCACGCGATAGTTCAATCCGAATTCGGGAGAGAATCCATGTAATTCGTGAAACGGGTAACCGAACGCCGAGTTCGGTAGGATATCGACGTTGTCTTCTTACCGATGATCAAGCGTCGATTCCGGGTTTCAAAACTATCCTGACTGGTTCTAAATCCTCAAGCATCAAACCCGCTATCACTCGTTTTGGGAACTTGCGGTTCCGCTAGCCGGGCCGTGGATCTGGCTCGAATATGGGCATTGTGGTGCTGGTGGATGCTCCCGGTGAGTGTTGCCACTGACACCGTTCTACGCCGTGCACCAACCGATCGATCAAATCACGGCAACGGGGGGAGGCCGAGCTCCTTGAGGAAGGCGTTGTGCTTGGCAGTCGCAGACCGAATGGTCTCCTCGATGCTGACGAGATTGCGATGCGTCGCACTTAGATCGATCGCTTCCTCGCCTACCGATGTGCTGATGTATCGGGAAATGTTGAGGTTGTACTCGTTCTTCTCGATCTCCTCCATGCCGACCCGACGGGAATAACGCTCCTCTTCGGATCGATCCCGATACGCTGCGACAATCTTGGCTATGTGTTCGTCAGTCAGCCGATTCTGCTTCTTCCCTTTCTCGAAATGCTCGGAAGCATTGATGAACAATACATCATTCGGCTTCTTACACCGCTTGAGCACTAATATGCAGACCGGGATCCCTGTGGAGTAAAACAAATTCGGCGGTAGACCAATCACGGTATCGATATGGCCGTCCTTGAGAAGCTTGGTCCGGATCCGCTCCTCCGCACCACCTCGGAATAAAACTCCATGCGGCAAAATGATGGCCATGACCCCTTCGTCCTTGAGGAAGTGAAACCCATGGAGAAGAAACGCAAAGTCAGCAGCGGACTTCGGCGCAAGACCGTGGCTTTTGAATCGTACGTCATCTGCCATGCTATCGTTGGGTTCCCAACGGTAGCTGAAGGGTGGATTGGCGACGATGGCGTCGAACGACGGTTTCTTGGCCGGGTTCAATTCGCACATCTTGTCCCACTCGTTGAGCAAGGTGTCGCCATGAAAAATCTCGAACTCGGAATCCTTCACTCCATGCAACAGCATGTTCATCCGGGCCAGATTGTACGTGGTGATGTTCTTTTCCTGACCAAAGATCTTGCCAATAGTTCCACCTGTCTCCTTCAACCGTTTGCGGACGTTGAGAAGCAATGATCCGGAACCGCAGGCGAAGTCCATGACGCTCTCAAGCCGTTTCTTGGGCCCAGTGTTGGGCTCTTGGCTGTCGAGTGTTACGATCGCTGAGAGAATGTCTGACATCTGCTGGGGCGTATAAAACTCCCCTGCTTTCTTCCCGGAGCCAGCGGCGAACTGACCGATGAGGTATTCGTAAGCATCCCCGAGCGCGTCGACATCAGTGGAGAATTCGGAAAGGCCTTCGGCAATCTTTTGCAGGATGGTGCAGAGTTTGGCGTTTCGATCGGAGTAGGTCTTGCCAAGTTTTTCGGAGCCAAGATTGATCTCGGAAAAGAGGCCTTGGAACGTACTCTCGAACGATTCGTTCTCGATGTATTTGAACCCTTCTTGGAGGGTGTTGAGCAGATCGCTGCTTTGGGTGCGAGCCATGTTGGCAATGCTGCTCCAAAGGTGCTCGGGCTTGATGACATAATGCACCTTGCGACGCATCTGTTTCTCAAACTCGGAGATGTCGTTGGGGTTATTGGCGTACCAGAGTGCAAGTGGGACGCGGCGATCTTCACCCGACGGAGCGGCTTGTATTTTAGCGGCACGTGCCGAGCTGTCGGGTGTCACCCCAATTTGTGGGTAATCCTTGCCCAGCTCTTTCTTGGCCGCGGTCTCGTAGTTATCGGATAAATAGCGAAGGAATAGGAAGGAGAGCATGTAATCGCGGAAATCGTCCGCGTTCATGGCTCCACGCAGATCGTCCGCGATCTTCCAGAGGGTGTTGCCGAGTTGTTTTTGGTTGGTGTCGGTCATGGATTAATGGGCCGTCCGTTCCACTTCCGAGGCGAACTGAGCTACTGTGCTTGGGCGCACAAGTCGCACACCGTACTCGTTGAAGAGCGGCTCTATGTGCCGGTCAATCTCCCTCTTTTGTTTTTCGTCTTCAACCGTGGATACCACAATCAGCTTATAGGTCTCCCCATCAACAGCGTGCTTTTGGAAAATATTCCCCATGACGGCTAAAGTGGTCGCATTGGAATCTGCACGCCTATTACCGACAAAAACTTGAGGTTTTACCAAATTCACGACCCCGTTTTGATAGGCATATGGGACATCCAGCTTTCGCTCAAGGATTGGCACGGTAATTGGCTTCGGGTCCCAAATCTTGTGCTCTCGCTGAAGTCGAAGGAAGACGTCGTTCAACTCAGGAGGCAATAGCGTTGGCGTATCCTTTGGTCGTACGCTTGAGGTGCTCTCTGCATCCACTAGATCGGTATAGAGTCGATCGAAATCTTGATCGATATCCGTCAACTTTGTCAGCCTTGGCTCCGTCATGCGAATATCGTTGGCCCGCGCGGCAGCGAACGACAGCAGGTAGTCTGCTGAAACGAATTGCTCAACGCTAGATTCGATGCGACTACGCAAACTTTCCATGGAAAATTTGACATCCTTCAATTCCGATTTTTCTACCGCGAACAGCTTGCGCACACGATCAAAGCGATCTGTCATACGCACGCGGACAGCATGAGGTTCTACGCACAAAAGCACCAAGCCGACGTTGACCGCTTCTGCCCGAAATCGATTGGGACAATATTGCACCAAACTGTAAAAGCCTTTGGCCATGACTACTCCTGTTC
>JBIJCS010000596.1:0-2932 GCA_044344575.1 Pirellula sp.
AACGAATCGAGTTCGCAGACGGAGAGAATTCCGCAAGTCGCAACGCACGACCACTGCCGATTTGGTAACTAGCGAAAGACAACCCAACGAGGGAAGCCGCGCACAGAGCGTAAACGAGGATACGTTTCATAGGACCAACATCACCATTGAATACTCAGAAGACAACCAGCGATCGAACCCCAACCTCGCCCCCGACCTTCGCCACACAGGCGGTCGACGAAATGCCAACCGCCACAAAAGTCATTCCCACCACCTCGAAACTTAGATCGTTTCGAAGTTCATCATCATGCGGACGTCCTCATGCTCCACGTTGTGACAGTGGAACACAAACGGACCCTTGAACGTGCGGAATTTCATGAAGATCTCCGCAGTAGAGCCACCTTGCAAATTCACCGTATCCGACTTGTACGCGTCCCAAGGGGCAGGTGCCGCACCGTTGATCGTCTGAATTTGGTGTGATTCCAAGTGGATATGCACCGGATGCCACCAACCGCCACTGTTGTTCGTAAGAATCCAACGCTCTGCCGAACCCAACGCAGGACTCGCATCGATACGCTCCGGCTCATACAACTGGTCGTTGATAACCCATGAACCATTCTTTCGACCAAGATCAAACGTACGCGTGGTGACGATCTCACTCGCTAAAATTGGGGTGTTCGGACGAATTGGCGTGCCAACCGTTACGGTCGCGTCCTTCTTCGGTTTGGAACCTACCACCTCAAATTTCATCAGCGACACCGGCTGGGCAGCGGTCCCCGAAGGCCCGCGACCATCCTCATGTTCCATCCAGTTGTGTAAAAACACCTCCGAAGGAGCATTGGTGAAGTCAACAATCACATCGGCACGCTTCGCGGGACATAGAACAATGTTTTCTCGCTCCATCGCGAAAGGCAACAGCCAGGCGTCATTCCCAATCTGTAAGAATGGCTTCCCATCGGACAACCGTAAATCGTAATAACGCGCGCTAGAACCGTTCAGGAATCGGAAGCGATACTTGCGACGCTGAACCTGAAACTTCGGTTGCACCTTGCCGTTGACCAAGTAAAGATCGCCGATCGCACCGTTGTGGTCCAACATGTCGTAGTAAAGCGTTCCATCGGCATTAAACCGACGATCGCACAAAACCAGTGGAACATCGAGCGTCGGTAACACGCCAGAGCTAACCAAGTTATCCTCAAATCGGTCAGTACACAGATACAAACCGCTTAACCCGAACTGCACATTCGGACCTGTCAAATCCATCGCGTGGTCATGGTACCAACAAGTCGAAACCGACTCGTTGTAGTCAGGATGCCCATCGTGTAACGGGACAGTGTTCGGATAAAAGTAATCCCTATCCCTGCCTGGATCGCAATAGAAGGTAGGAAATCCATCCGCATGAGATGGACTGTGCCCGCCATGCAAATGGATCGAAGTCTCCGCAGCTAATTTGTTGACAAACCGAACGACAATCGGCTCCCCAATCCGCGTCTTAAAAGTCGGACCAGGCAAAATCCCGTTGTACGTCCATACCGGAGTCTTCACCCCAGGGATGTACTGGTGCAAAGCCGGTCGCATCTCCACCTTGTAATACTTCAGCGGATACTGCGAGTACTTCGCCACATCGGCAAACTCATCCGCAACGCCGTGGTGCGCAGTCCCAGGTACAAACGGTGGCGCACCACTTCGCGAAGCCAATGGTTGCAAAATTGGCGGCATCGGCAATGTCTGCTGAAACGGCTTGAACGGAATCGTGGTCGGCGGCAACGGTGGATCCACTTGAGCATGAGCGAAACGCCCCCAAGCCCCACCGGCAACCGTCGCGACCGTCGCTGCACTTAAAAAACGACGCCGACCCGCGTTCACTGAACCGTTCGATTTCGAACGCTTCGGTAGATTCGTGATCCCTAAATAATTCAGCCCACTAAACAAACCTCGCCCAATGGAAGCGCTTATGCGTGCACGCCCCTCATCATTGATTCGATCCATGTCTCCAATACGCCTCGCCTGGATCTTCAGCAACCCGCCGGAAAGAGATCGGCTCGCTTCGCTGGACCCAACACAAAGATCTCGATCATCGGGAAGAGTATGGTCTTCAACACCTCTAAAGAAGCGTGATCCCAATTGGCGCATGGGCTCCCCGACCGTGACTTCGTGCGGATGATAGTGCACGCCCCCAAGGATGCCAACCAGGAAAAACGGAAAAATTTCCTCAGCAATTACAGCTTACTAATCTGTCACCTCGCTCTAAACTCCGCACTTTCCAAAGAATTCATTGAGATACGACCCCCAAAACCGCGTCTTGCTCAAGCCCCGGAAAATTTCTGGTACGCGTCTGCATCAGCCGCTCCAACGTACTGACTATCCCCTCGACAGGTTGCAACGCCGGTGTCGCACCCCACCAATTAGTCTGGTCGTTGCCAAATGTCAGTATCCCGCCATGCTGGGTGCGATCCGCATCAATCACTGGATCAGGATCAAATACCCCAAGCGACTTTCTCAATCGATCGATGCTCGCAAGATCGCCCGTCAAGAAAACCCAAGGCGAAATGCCGGGGTGATTGGTGATCCCATTCGCGTCCATGTAAGCCGCCAATCGCTCCGGCGTGTCCTTGTCCGGCTCAATCGAAATCGAAATAAAACAAATGTCTGTAACTCCCCGCTTCGCTAACTCCTCACGCGCCTTCTTGATGTTGACGGTCATGCCTGGACAAATTCCCTTGCACACGGTGTACATGAAGTTCACCGCCATCTTTTTGTCCTTGACAAACCGATCGTAGAAGTCGACTTCGTTCCCCTCGTGATCGATTAAGCGAACTTTCGCAAATCGATCCGATTGCCGATTTCCACTCGGCGGCCGATCTATCGCGCCAATACCGACTTTGGTCGACGAGCCCCCACCCCATGTCGCCACTGCTCCCGCCAAACCGACGATCGCTAAACTCAGCGCTAT
>JBIJCS010000128.1:0-9971 GCA_044344575.1 Pirellula sp.
CTTCGGGAGCGTCACTTCGATCACTTTGCCTTGCCGGGTCATTTTTGATGCAAAAGGTTGCCCGATGAGCATCTCAAGCGACGATGCGATCTGTTTGGTGACAGGATCGTTGCTTGGTTCTTCATCGGAGTCGTATTCAACGTTGATAAACGCGGACTTCATCGACATTTTCATTCGCTTGATGGTTTGTTCGACGACGAAGCTTTTGTCATCCGATTCCGTCACCTTCCATTCAATTTCAGAATTCTGGCTCATGGGCATTTCTTGAGCCCCTGCGCCTGGAATATTCATCTTGGTCACCACGGATTGATTGGTGATGATCGCGTATTTTTGTCCTTTTTGAAGTTTCCACTCGAACGTTTGTGCAAAAAGGGACGAAGTGGACAGAAAGGCACACAGCGCGAAAGCGAACCGCAAGTATTTCATTTCAAGCACCTTTGAAGCAATGGACAGGAACTGGGAAAAGACTCATTCGTTCTTAGGATTGGACAATTTCAGGTCTACGTCGAATTTAGTCATTGGATGTTAGGGCCGTTTCCAGTGCAAGTATAGGCGCAGAGGCATACGGAATCTCGATGAATGATTTTGTGGGTCAGCGTCGAGGAATGGATACCGGAGGGGCTGGGAAGAGAGATCGCTCTCCGAGACGCGTGGAGCCATCCTCTGCCCAATGTTCAGCTTCGGAGGTCAATTGATGCAAGGTCATTTCGACCCAATCTCGAAAGGACTCGATTTCGGTATTATCGAGTCCACGTGGGATAAAGACTTTCGGTCCAAGAACTAATCTTGCTCGCGAACTAAGGCGAGGAATGGCAAATCGATCCCAGGAGTTCGCGCGGTAGGGGCGGTGAAACCCCATTCCCACGGGAACAATTGGCATTCTCAAGAGCGCGGCGAGTTGAATACAACCGGTGCTCAGGACGCGGCGAGGACCTTTAGGTCCGTCTGGTGTGACTACGAGGCTTGAATTTTGGTGGTCTTTCCGAAACTTCAAGATTGCTTTGATACCACCTTTTGTCGACGAGCCGCGTACGGTGTGGAAGCCGAAATCTTCTGCGATCCAGCCGAGCCAGTTTGCATCGCGGTGTTCGCTGACGAGGAGGGTGATACCAGAGCCACGCCGCATCGCGGCGGGCAGGAGAATATACTCGTGCCAATGGACGTAGATCACGGGTTCGGTATAAGTGACGCTGCACGCATCTGCGCTCGAGTCGTATTCAGCGAGACGTGAATCGAGGGTTCGCATCCAACCTTGAAGACCGCGGCCGAGCAAATACGCCGCACCTCGCATTGCACGTTGCGATAGCTGCCGTTTGGTCTGTCGTAGTCGATCTCGCATCCCTGGCTCCTGCCGCTTGGTTTCGCTGGTGCGAACGGTCTAATCCATCGCAACTGCCACTTTTCCTTTGAACACTTCGACGGCAGGTCCTGTCATAAAGACATGATTCGTTGCTTCATCCCAACGCAACGTTAAATCACCACCGGTGAGATGATTCAAGATGGTCCGTTCGGTTCTTCCCGTAAGGACACCTGCAACACATACCGCGCTTGCTCCGGTACCACATGCCCAAGTTTCTCCGGAGCCACGTTCCCAAGTCCTTTGACGAACTTCTGCATTGCCGAGGATTTCGACGAACTCCACATTGGTTCGCTTCGGGAATCGGTCGTCGTTTTCAATCAACGGACCGATTCCTAGGACCAATTCGTCTGTTGCTTCTGGAACAAAAATAACGCAATGGGGATTTCCCATGGAGACGCACGTTGCAAATAGAGTGTGGCCTTTGTATTCAAGACGATGGTCCACCACTGTCGCCTCGTCAGATACCAAAGTCGTTGGAATCTGCTTGGCTAACAGGCGAGGTTCACCCATGTCTACGGTCACACTGTCCACCTTGCCGTCGCGAACACTCAATTCCAATGCCAACACACCCGCTCCTGTTTCGATCCGTAATGATGGTTTTCTTGCGATCCCCGAATCGTGTACAAACTTTGCAACGCATCGAATACCGTTTCCGCACATTTCGGATTCGCTACCGTCGGTATTGAACATTCGCATCCGAGCATCACCCAACTCAGAGGGAAGAATGAGTATCACGCCGTCTCCACCGATCCCAAAGCGACGGTGCGAAAGTTCGATTGCCAACTGCTCGAGATCTTTGGGAAGCGATTGCGTGAAGCCATCGATGTACACGTAATCATTGCCTGCTCCGTGCATTTTGGTGAACGTTAGCTCTTTCATGAGGCACTTTCGTTAGGTGAGTGACATTGCGTGCGAGCGTTTCTTAGGGCCCGCGTTGGGATATTATGCCAGGAAGCTATAAAACAAGAAACGCCACCGGGAGTCCGATGGCGTTTCTTGATGAATTCAGAGGTGTGGGTAGATGGGATCTAACCGACGACTTCCTTGATCTTTTGAAGAAAATGATCGTTGCCGTCTTTGCTTAGTTCCTTGGCATGCTTCTCTGCCTTTTTCACGTCCGTGTATTCAAAAACAGCAACCCGCTTGAGGTGCTGATTGAACACGCCCCAATAGAGCTTTACACGTGGTTCTGCGGCTGGCTTGCGAGTTCGCTTCGGCTTCGCTTCTACAACCGCCCCTTCTTCTTTGGCGACTTCCGTTTCCGCCTTCTTCGTTGTTTTCTTTGCTTTTGTTCCGCTTGCCATGTGGTTGGCTCCATAAAAAATAATGAAGAAAGCTACGACGATACGTCAACCAGGTGGCAAAAGCTACCGGTACCACCTCCAATTGGCTAATCTGGAGTCTAGCCCGATCTTTCACTCCGATCGACGCGCTGTCAATAATCACCGATTATAACCCAATCCCCCTGCATTCGACATAGTTTATTTGGAACTTGTTAAGGGATTAGCCCCCCCATATGGTGGTGATAACGAATGCAGCTGGGTTTTCTTTGAGGCAATGGCTGTTTTTAGGCCCAAGTTCCACCCAATGCCGTCACAACAGCGTGGAAATTATGCTCCATCATTCCCAGATAAGTATCAGCTTTAGAGCCGCTGGGGCCCAGAGCGTCCGAATAAAGCTCCTCACCGAGCTTGAGCTGGTGGCCTCTGGATGATGCACCTGCGATCAGCGCATCGATTAATTTCCCGGCCACGCTGGATTCCTTGAAAACCGAAGGGATCTTCCGCATCACTATTTTATCGATCAACTCCGGGATCCTTCGCAACCCTGCCTCGGAAGCGGTAGAAATACCTTGTATCCCTTCGACTTCCAAGCCATAACGCCTTCCGAAGTACTGAAAGGCATCATGGGAAGAGATCAGTACTCGTTGCGGTTGAGGTATCGATGCGAATGCGGCAATTGCACGGCGGTCAAGTTCCAGCAGTTTTTTACGCAGTTCCTGGTGATGAGAGGCAATGACAGGCTCTAAATCCGGACGAAAGCTTGAGAGGGACTCTGCCAAGTAACTTACAGCTCTGCTCCACAACTCGACATCCATCCAAATATGCGGATCGAAAGCATCGGCTCCGGGCTCACCCAAGAATTCGTTAGGATTTAGTCCATCTGCCATCGCGAGATGCAATCGTCGCTTCTGTCGGCGATTCTTTTGATCTGTTCCAAACTTGCCGTCGGGTCCAATATCGCCCTTGAATCCAACATGTCCATTGGAGTGTGCAAGTACGTCGCCCATGCGTCCCTCCAAATGCAGACCGTTATGCACGACGACATCCGCTTGGACAATTGAAACGATATCGTCTCGTATCGGTTTGTAGAGGTGTGGGTCGACCCCGGCTTGGATCAACTGAACGATCTGAAAGTTTTCTCCTCCTAATTCGCGAAGCATGTCGCCAATCATCCCTGTCGTAGCAACCACGCGAAGTATTCCCGCATCAGCATGCGAATGTTCAGGGATAAAATTACTGGTATTGCGCGCACAGCCCATCCATGAGTTTGCGCAGGTGCCTGCGAGCAAGATTCCCAAGTAGCGAACCAACTGCCTGCGGTTGGGTGAATCGGGCGATAGCTCGATAAGATCTTTCATCACAGGAGCGAATTCCAGTCTTGGAGACCGAGGGGTTCCTTAGTAGCAAACGGCTCCCCATAACGTACGCCGATAGCGCGTCCCCATGTGGCGGCTTCTTCGCGAAGCATCTCGATCCAAGACGGGTTCATCTCTTCTTTGCCTAGAATGAATTGGCTATGGTAAGCCTCGATAGACGCGGCTTTTTTGTCCCAAACAGTTGAGATGTCTTGGATCCATGCAGGCTGCGGAATGTGTTTTAGATGAATGCAGTAGTAATAAAAAATCCTTTTGGGATGGTAGGGCTCACCCGCCAAATCGCACTTGGTGAGTTTGCTCCAAAATCTGGCTGCTTCCACCAGTTCCGTAGCTGCAACGTGATCCGGGTGGGCATCGAGCCAGTAAGGCGCGAAGATCCAGCGTGGGCGAGCCAAGCGAAACACACCAGCGAGTTTTGCTCGGTTCTCGAGCGTGGCTTCCAAATAGCGATTTGGTAGACCAAGGTTATATCGCCAAGTCACTCCAAGAATCTCGGTGGCTTTCGCCGTTTCGTTTGCTCGCTTTTCAGGAGACCCAAGCGGAGTTGGCTCCCCGTTGGTAAGGTCAAGAATTCCAACGCGATGCCCTTGTTGGATCATCGACGCGATCGTTCCACCCATACCCAATTCCGCATCATCGGGGTGTGGAGCAACAACCAGGGCATCCAAGGGTTGCGAAGTTTGCGGCAAGCCAGGATATTCGTGACGCAACGATTCGAGCATGGTGTAGTTTCCGAGTTTTCGTATTTATCCGCGTGGCGCGATCAAATGCTTGTCAATCAATCGCAGAATACCTTGAGCCACTAGCGACTTGGGACCATGAAACTGGTCTAGAACGTTTCCACCACGAGAAATGACTTCGACGTTGTTCTCATCGGAGTTCATCGCATCGGCTCGATTCGATACGATCATGTCGCACGACTTTCTGCTCAATTTGACGATCGCTCGAAAACGTACGTCTTGAGTCTCCAATGCAAAAGCCACCACCCACTGATTTGGTAACTTGTTTGCTGCGATCGTCGCGACGATATCGGGAGTCTCCAGCAGATGAAGCGTTAGGCCATTGCCGGTTTTTTGAAGCTTGTTCGTCTCGACTTGCTTCGGCATATAGTCGCACGGTGCTGCTGCACCTATCAACCCATCCGCTTGCGCAAACTCGAGTTGTGTCGCTTCAAGCATTTCTTGGGTGGTGGTGACGTGAACGACCTTTGCTTGTTTTGGATAATCGATCGAAACTGGGCCGGTGATCACAGTGACTCGATGCCCAAGTTCCAAAGCGGCCTGAGCTAAAAACGATCCCATCTTGCCACTGGAGGCGTTCGTCAGATAACGGACCGGATCGAGATATTGCCGTGTGGGTCCAGAGGTGATCACGATATGGGCCAAAGTCGCATCACTCCAAAAAAGGCTTGCACGTATCGAGGATCTGTTGGGGTTCCGCCATGCGACCAGGTCCGATTCGTCGACAAGATAACCACCCCTTCTCTGGTCCGACAAAAATGATTCCGTCTTTTTTGAGTTGCTCGACGTTTCGGATCACTGCAGGCTTCTCCCACATCGGACCGCTCATTGCGGGAGCCATTACAACGGGGCACTCGACATTAAGGTAGAGAGTCGTCAGCAAATCGTTCGCAAGCCCTAAAGAGCAACCTGCTAAGACGCGAGCGGTTGCCGGAGCGATGACGAGCAAATCGCATCCTAATGCTAACTCGATGTGTGGACCGAGCGGATATCTAGGATCGAAGGGATCGATAACAGGAGATTTTCCGGTCAATGCAGCGAAGGTAGCGGGGCCTACGAATTTCGTAGCCCCTTGCGTTAAGATCACTGAAACGTCGAAGCCGTCCTGTACCAATCGGCTCACGAGCATAGCAGTTTTGTAGGCAGCTATCCCACCGGAAACGCCGACCAGCACCTTCTTCGCGAGTCCCTTGCTTCGGGAATTGCTTTGGTCGGCCATCTTACTGCTCGTTTGGAGACTGCCAAATTAAAGGGTGGTACAAATGGAGACCGGCAGCAGATAAGGGACTACAGGTCGCCAGCATCGAGGTCGAGCAAGTCACCTTGTTCTGCCAATTCCCCGCTCATCTTCAACTCACCATTGGTGGTCAGATAGATCTTGTCTTGGAGAATCTCTTGGATGACGATTTCCATCTTGTCGTCCGAGTTCAAGTCAACCAAAGGTCGTCCGCCACGGTTCAGTTGAACTAATCGCTTTTGAATCAATGTGGAGAGCTTGAACCGCCCACCAACCTTGTTCACAATTCCCTCTTCTTTAAGCTCTTCAAGCATGCGAACCTCTCTTATTCCAGCCAAGTAATTTTCCGAACGGCATCCAAACTCTTCGTTGCGATCCGCATGGTGCGATACCCTGAGGAATCGAACTGTCGTTTAAAGTGTTGGAATTCGCGCATCGTACCGACACAACAACTGACAAATCTCATGCACAGCCCCGTCGATCGTTTCGTTGACAACGCGGTGCCGGTACCGATGCATGTAATTCATCTCTTCGCGGGCCACTTCCAGTCGCCTTTGGATCACTTCTTCAGTCTCTGTCCCGCGGGACCGAAGCCTCTTTTCGAGGATTTCCATCGATCCGGGATCAATAAAAATCGTAATCGCTTGCGGATCGTAGTCGAGGACGCTCATCGCTCCCTGGACATCAATTTCTAAGATTACCCATTTTCCTGTCAGAAGACCAGTCGAAACGGTATCCTTGAGGGTTCCATACCAGTAACCGCGGCCAAAAACTTCTTTGCACTCCAGAAATTCACCCTTAGAGCGTCGGTTTTTAAACTCTGCGTCGCTCAAAAACCAGTATTCCCGGCCGTGTTGTTCCCCTGGGCGAGGTGGGCGGGTAGTGGCAGAAACGCTCAGTTGCAGAGGCAGCGGACAGCTTGCAAGCAACCGCGCGAGGACCGTCGATTTACCTGATCCGGATGGTCCAGATACCACAATAAGCTTTCCGAGTTGATCCTCTGGAGCTTGGTGCGTTAAGTCTGTGGTGTGGCGACTCGAGCGTGGAAAGCCGCCGTCGTTGGAGTTACTCGACATTTTGCACCAGTTCTCGCATCTGTTCGACGGAAGTCTTGATGTTCACCACACTGTGAGCGATCGTCGCGTCGTTCGCTTTGGCGCCGATGGTATTGGTTTCCCGAAAAATTTCTTGAATCAGGAAATCCAACCGCCTGCCTTGCGAATCTCCACCACTTAAGGTTTCTTCAAAGCGGTCTAGGTGGCTAGCAAGCCGCACTAGTTCCTCGCGTATATCGCAACGATCGGAGAACTGTAGTACTTCCCGAAGAAGATCCAATTCACTGGTGGTGTGGCCTAATTCGCTCAACGCAGTTCGGACCCGTCCTTCCAGTCTTTTGCGATAATCCGTCAAGACACTCGGTGCCCGCAACTCAATGGAATCCCGCAATCCCCGAACTTCAGTAACCAACAATCGCAACTGGTCGGCCATGGCTTGTCCCTCGACTTGCCGCATCCTGTTCAAGTCCCGAAGTGCTTCGGACACGGCTTCAATGGTCAAGGCCAAAACGCTATTGTCATCTCTCAAGTTCCCTGGCACGAGAACACCAGGAAGGTTTAGAAGCGAACCGATTTCAGCGGAAACTCCGCCCGACATCCAGCCGTTATTTGAACCGCGAAAAATCAGCCTCATCTGATCCAAGTACTGCTGGAGCACCGGTTCCGAGACGGTCGCTGCTTGGGCCTCCCCAGCTCCGGAGGTTCGAAGGGCTACGTGTACCGACCCTCGCTTTACCTGCTCTCGAACAATGCCTTCGATCGCAAGCTCAAAAGGCTGCAGAACCTCGGAGAGCTTAAAGGTGACCTTGAGAAAGCGGTTATTAACGGATCGAACTTCCGCTTCAATCTCCATCCCATCTTTTGAGCTTGTAGCACGGCCTTGGCCTGTCATGCTGCAAATCATGAGTGCTATCCTCAGCCTGAACTTGCCGTGGGGAGATGAATTCGGAGACAGAAAGGAAGTACTGCCACGAAGCGTGATCGAGGTGTTTCCCGGTTGATTGTATCGGGAACTTACTGCGGTTTGTCCGAGCCCGGTGCTGGTTCAGCGGCAGGTGCCGGTGCTGGTTCTGCAGCAGGTGCCGGTGCTGGTTCTGCAGCAGGTGCCGGTGCTGGTTCTGCGGCAGGGGGGATATTTGGCGTAGAAGGAACGATTGGGTTCGCCTCTGGGGGTTGAAGACCCACGGGAGCACCTAACCCGGGTGCATTTCCGAGCCCATTAACATCACTTGAGCCACCCAGGCCGCCGGCCGGGGTAGCACTTGAACCGGTTCCGCTGATGGAGCTCGCTGAAGCATCCGCCTGAATATCCAGACCTTTCTCGCGATAGAATCTCGCTGCGGCAGCACAGGTGAAGATCCACAGCAGCACCAAAATTGCGGTGATTCTGGTGAAGAGGTCACCCGCTTTTACACCGAACGCACTTTGACCACCTGCTCCACCGAAAGCACCGGTCAATCCGCCACCGCGTCCGCGTTGTAGCAAGATGATTGCGATGATGAAAAAGGAGAGCAAAAATAGCAGCGAACCAAAGATGTACTGCGACAAAACTGCAATCGGAAACAACACGGTTCAACTTCTCCAAACGAAACTCTGGCAAAATAGCCCCTTGAGCCCAATAACTTTGGCCGCTGACAACGTACTACGAAGTCTCTGCAGCTATGAAAACCCTAGGCGGGAGCTTCTCAGATCGGTTTTTCCAGTGACCCGAGTGGGGTGGAATATACTGGATTTCTCGTTTTTTGTTGAGTGCAACAGGGGCGGATACGTAGGATCTTCGAAAAATATTGTGATCGGTTCAATCGGGTTCCATCCTACGGCAACCCCAGAACCGTAGGCGGTTAGCTAGGTCGGATGTAGGTCGGATTGATGAAGTGATGTCGGACCGATGGGGACACTTCAATCGAAGTAGGCAATTGGCAGCGTTCATCGCTTCGCGCCGAGAGCACAATTTCACGGGTGGTGGTTGAGAGTGGCAATAAAACGAACGGTCTACGCGGCGAATTCGGAGGGTTGTTGACACCTCCCCTCTGTTTGCTACCCTTACAAGCCTCAAATTTTGTGCAAAGCGCCTAACCGGCAAACTTTGCCAGGCACTGCGGTGCTTTATGGACGAGAATGTCCAAGAGATATCAGACCAAAGGATATCGGGACAGAGATCCATTTAGACGGGCAGACCTGGGAGTTGGCGGCGAATCGAGATCCATGTCGTTTGGGTTGTGCATCAGCGTTTTGCGTGGATCCCTGTTTTTCGTTCCTACGGGAGGATAGTTTTATGAGTCAGTTGCGTAAGGTTGTTTTGGCTGCGGTTGCGTTCATGGCAGCTGGATTTGGGTCGGTTGCAATGGCTGGTTGTGGTGGCGATGCTGCCGCCTCGAGTTGTGGCGGACGTGGTGGATTGATGTCTCGTTTGCACGCTCGCAAGGACACTTGCAGCGGTGCTGCTGCAAAGAACTGCGGCGGTGGATTGTTGAGCAAGCTTCAATCGAAGCGTGCTTCCAAGTGCTCCGGTGCAGCAGCTAGCTGCAGCACACCCGCACCCGCGCCAGCTTGTGCACCAGCCCCAGCCGGTGATTGCGGCGGCGTAGTCACCACCACAACGGTTACCTCCGATTGCGGATGTGCAGGTTCTGCAACCGTCAATGAGGGAGTCGTTTATGAGTCCGCTTCTGCAGCACCTTGTGTAAACTGTGCAACCACAGTCAACAGCGGTGAAGTGACCACTTCGTCGTCCGTTCCACCAGCCCCCGCTGCAGCAGCACCGGCTGCCCCAGCAGCCGCCCCGGCCGCTGCCCCTGCGGCTCCAGCTGCAGCACCTGCCGCTGCTCCTGCCGCTCCTGCGGTTCCAGAAGCACCTGCTGCTCCTGCTGCACCGGCTGCACCGGCTGCACCTGCTGCCGGCGAAGCTCCAAAGGCCTAG
>JBIJCS010000597.1:0-2925 GCA_044344575.1 Pirellula sp.
GCGGGTGGCTACGATTGGACGACGGTGAAGATTTTCCTCGCAACGTCCACCGCCCTCCCGTAGCCACCGTTCGCCAGACGGTGGAGATTTTCCTCGCAACGTCCACCGCTTGGTCGCAGATGGCTATGAGATGTTCGATGGAATCCATTGCACCATCTCTAAAGCGTCTTTAAATACTCTAACAGATCTTCCTTTTGCATCTCAGAAAGCACGGACGGATAATCGTGTCCATTCGACGACTTCCCCGGGACCTTGGTATCGAAATACCAACGCTTCTCCACTTTAGACAACTTCCCAGGAACAGCATCCAGCACTTCGACAACCAAACCGATGAGAGATTCGTCCAATCCCATCGCTACTCGCCTCCATACTGGAGGTCGCTCTTCAGGGTGTAGCATGTGCCAAAGCGTAGGTACGCTACCATTGTGCAGATAGGGTGCCGAAGCCCAAAGGCCATCGAGGGGTGGGGCAACGTAACCTTCCGCATCGCTCAGTGTAGTTTGTTTGCCGTAATCCCCAAACCAGCTATCTCCGTACGCTTGGCGATGCTGTGGTGTCAAAGCATCAAAACGCACTCGATCCGTGCCAATCTCCTCGATAGGAACCATCCGCTCTGGATAGTCCAATCGATCGCCATCATAAGTACCATGACATTCCGCGCAGTGTTGCAAGTATACAACTCGCCCTCGCTCTGCTTTCACGAGATCAATTGGCAACGGATACTTAGGAGGTCGAAGTTCCTCTAAGAACTGATAGACATCTTGGAAGTCCGATTCCCATTTCCTGAATTTGTCGGGCCCATTTTCTCGTACTAACATGAACTGCATGAGTCCCTTGTGCCCCTTTTGAGCAAAACCATCGATGTACAAATGGGACTTGCGATGGAAATGCCACCAAGGTGGCGCATCCATGTCATGATGGGTCATTGCTGCAGGCAGTTTGTCTTTGAGGAAATTCAAATCGGCATCGCGGAAGTTCATCAACGCAACACCGAACATGACCGCATTGCTCGTCCCGTTGGTGGTGCCCAAAGGCATCACCAAAGAACCAACATCCATGTGAGTCAGCGGTTTTCCCAACTGTAGCTTCGCCTTGCGGACCGATTCTGTTAGAGACTCTAATCCATACGTCGTGTTCGGTGCGCCCGGGTAAGTTGCACCGTAGAGAGTTCCGCCGTGACAAGCAAAACAATTCATGACGTAGTTTTTATCGCGGTATACATATTGAAGTGGTAGCGTCGGTTCATCAGGTCGAGCAGACAGTCCATGAGCCAACCAAGTGCCACTCCTTGATTGAGTTGGAATCGCCGTATCGAGAAAGGGCCAAGTAAACCGTGAAGTGTCGAGTTTGCTCAATACATCTTCGTCAAAGTCAGCAGGCAGGTACACATTGCCGGTCAAATTTCGGTATCCCGCTTTAGCCGAAGCCGACATTCCCTGGAACATCGCATCGAACTGCTGTTTCACGCTGGTCTGAATCTTCTCGCGATTTGCTGTGCGAGCGAGAACCATCGCTCGCTGACGCGACACCGCTGACGAATCGACATCTTCCGACTGCAGCTTACCTGGGTGCATAAGAAAGGAAGGGCCAAAAATCGCAAGTCGGACCACCCGACGCACAAATGCGGTCCACGCCGAGAATGGGAATCTTCGAACTATCTTCTCCATTGCGTTCCCGAACATCGTTCCAAAACTCCGCCACATTTGCGTGCGTGATACAAACGATACTTATACAACCATGAAACCGCTAAGGGCACCATATCCACATTGTCATGCCCACTTCGATTCGCTCGAATTTTCGATTCCACGGATATTGTAGTGGACCGGAAACTCAACCTCGAATCTAACTTCAAACAACTCGGTTCGGCTTGGGAAGTTTTCAGAATCTCATAGAATGGGACATGGTTTCGGTACTTCCTCGGCGGATTGGTTCCAGCCGGAAGACCGCAGAATTTATTGGTTTTTGAGGGTGCTATGCGAGTATTGGTGGTCGGCAACGGTGGACGTGAGCACGCTCTGGCTTGGAAAATTAGCCAAAGCCCCAGGCTCAAGCGACTCTGGATTGCCCCCGGAAATGCAGGAACGGCACTCGAAGGGGAAAATGTCGATATCGCGGCTGACGACATTGCCGGCATTGTAGGGTTCGCCAAAAAAGAATCAGTTGACCTTGTCGTCGTCGGCCCCGAACTGCCCTTGTCTCTCGGACTCGTCGACGCGTTGGCAGGCGAAAGAATTAGAGCCTTCGGCCCCTCGCGCGCGGCAGCGCAACTCGAAGCCAGTAAAGTGACATGCAAGCTTCTTTTGCGACAGGCCGACGTCCCTACGGCCGATTACCAAGTCTTCCGCGATGCCGACAGCGCGATGCGGTACGTCAAAGCCCGATTCCCAGGAGAACGAGACAAGACACCCCTAGTCGTCAAAGCGGATGGGCTCGCAAGTGGCAAAGGTGTTATCGTGTGCTCCCGCCGAGAACAAGTTCTTGATGCGATCGATCGCATGGGGCGAAAAAATGAATTTGGCAAAGCCGGACTTCCCATGGTCATCGAAGAACGACTTGAAGGTCAAGAAGTCAGCGTGCTGGCAATTACTGATGGACGTACCATCCTGCCACTGCCTGCTGCCCAGGACCATAAAGCTGCGTACGACGGTGATCAAGGCCCAAACACCGGCGGAATGGGGGCCTATTCACCAACTCCAGTCATCGACGACGAACTCTTGGCGACCGTCGAAGACAAAATTCTTGTCCCCTCCATCCATACCATGAAACGCAATCGAAAGCCCTTTCGTGGCGTTCTCTATGCAGGGCTCATGCTCACGCAGACGGGCCCCAAAGTTCTCGAATACAATGTTCGCTTCGGTGATCCGGAATGCCAACCGATCTTAATGCGTCTGCAAAGTGATCTTCTCGATATCCTCGAAGCAACCG
>JBIJCS010000649.1:0-2918 GCA_044344575.1 Pirellula sp.
CCGCGAGGGATTGAAGATGATTGCTGCGGGTGCGGACCCGATGTCGTTGTCGCGTGGTATTGCCAAGGCGGTTGATGCCGTTCATGCAGAGATTGCGAAGATGGCAACGCCGATCGACGCGAAGAGTAAGAAAGAGATTAAGCAGGTTGCGACGATCGCTGGGAATAATGATCCTGCGATTGGCGACGTGTTGGCAGAGGCTTTCTTGAAGGTTGGTAAAGACGGTGTGATTGCCGTCGAAGAAGGTCGGGGGAGTGAGACGACCGTAGAGGTTGTTGAGGGGATGCAGTTCGACCGTGGTTATCTCTCGCCGCACTTCGTTACCAATCAAGACGATGTGACGGTGGAGCTTGAGGACTGCTATATTCTCATTCACGAAGAGAAGATCAGCAACAACAAGAAGTTGATCCCGATTCTCGAGGCGATTAGCAAGGCGAAGAAGCCGTTGTTGATTATTGCTGAGGATATTGATGGGGATGCGTTGGCGACTTTGGTCATCAACAAGATGCGCGGAATCTTGAGTGTTGCAGCAGTGAAGGCTCCAGGTTACGGCGATCGACGTAAGGCGATGTTAGGCGACATTGCGACGTTGACGAACGCCAAGGCGATCTTCAAGGACTTGGGGATTGATCTTGAGTCGGTCAAGCTCAGTGATTTGGGTCGCGCGAAGCGTATTCACATCACCAGCGAAGAGACCGTGATCATTGGTGGGGCTGGAAAGAAGGACCAGATTGAGGGTCGTGTAGTTCAGATCCGCAATGAGATTGAGAGCACAGACAGCGACTACGATCGCGAGAAGTTGCAAGAGCGGTTGGCCAAGTTGGCTGGTGGTGTTGCGCAGATCAACGTCGGAGCTGCAACGGAGACGGAAATGAAGGAGCGCAAGGCGTTGATTGACGATGCGAAAGCTGCAACGCAAGCGGCTTTGGCGGAAGGGATTGTCCCTGGTGGTGGTGTTGCACTATTGCGATGCGAAGGTGCCTTGAGCAAGTTGAAGGTTGAGGGTGACGAGGCGTTCGGGGTGAAGATCATTCGCAACGTTCTTGATTATCCATTGCGAGCTATCGCCAACAATGCTGGTTTGGATGGAGCGGTTGTTGTCAATCGCGTTCGTCAATTGAAGGACAAGAACGAGGGGTATGACGCGAACGCCGACAAGTACGTCGACATGATCAAGGCTGGAATTATTGACCCTGCGAAGGTGGTCAAGACCGCGTTGAGCAATGCGGCGAGCGTTGCATCTTTGTTGCTCACTACCGAGTCCTTGGTCACTGAGATTCCGAAGGAAGAAGAGCCAGCGGGTGGTGGCCATCACCATGACCACGACGGCATGGGTGGTATGGGCGGAATGGGTGGCATGGGCGGAATGGGTGGTATGGGCGGCATGATGTAACGAGTTTTGCTCGTTGGTCGCATCATCGATTGCGCGAGCAATCATTTCGTTAGTTTTCCGAAGAACAAATCAATATCCATCAAAGGTTAAGGTGTATCAAAATGGCAAAAGTTAACATTCGTCCGTTGGATGATCGCGTCGTAGTTCAACCGGTAGAGGCAGAGCAGACCACAGCGGGTGGTATTGTGTTGCCTGACAGTGCGAAGGAGAAGCCGCAGCGAGGTAAGGTTGTGGCTGTTGGTCCTGGCAAGTTGCTTGACAATGGTGTCCGGGCAACTTTGAGTATCGCTGTGGGAGACGAGGTCATTTTCGGCAAGTACGGCGGAAGTGAAATCGAAGTCGACGGTGTTGAGTACAAGATTCTCCGCGAGAGCGATGTTCTCGCGAAGTTGGCTTAGTACTTTCGAGATCGAATCCTCACTTTTGCATTTAGAATAAGGAACAGCGAAGCGTGGCTAAGCAACTATTGTTTGACGATCAGGCTCGTGCGCGGATGCTCGCGGGTGTAGAAAAATTGGCGAATGCGGTTGCCGTGACGATGGGTCCGACTGGCCGAAATGTGATCATCGATAAGAGTTTCGGTGGTCCGACGGTGACGAAGGACGGCGTGACGGTAGCGAAAGAAGTCGAGTTGGAAGACCGCTTCGAGAACATGGGAGCGAAGTTGGTTGTAGAAGTTGCACAGAAGACCAGCGATTTGGCTGGGGATGGTACGACGACTGCAACGGTTTTGGCTCGTTCGATTTTCAAGGAAGGGCTTCGCAATGTTGTTGCGGGTAGCAACCCTTCTGCGATTCGTCGTGGGATTGACAAAGCGGTTGAGGCAGCGGTAGCGAAGTTGCATGAGTTGGCCAAACCGGTGAGCAACCGGGATGAAGTGGCAAACGTTGGTGCGATTTCGGCGAACAACGACATGTCGATCGGATCGTTGTTGGCTCAATCGTTAGAGCGAGTTGGCAAAGACGGAGTGATCACGGTTGAGGAAGGCAAGACTGCCGACACAACTGTTGAGTATGTCGACGGGATGCAATTCGATAAGGGGTATGTTTCGCCGTACTTCATCAATTCGCCTGCGGACATGACTTGTACTCTCGAGAATGCGTTGGTCTTGCTATACGACAAGAAGATCAGCAACATTCGCGATTTGATACCTTTGTTGGAGAAGGCAAGCACATCGAGTCAGCCGTTGTTGATTATCGCTGAAGATGTCGATGCTGAAGCGTTGACGTTGTTGGTAGTCAATAAATTGCGTGGCACATTGAACGTGTGTGCCGTGAAGGCACCGGGCTTTGGCGATCGGCGCAAGGCGATGTTGGGAGACATTGCGGTGTTGACGGGTGGTACTTTTATCAGCGAAGACCTTGGGCTGCAGCTTGAGAAGGTCACGTTGGAGCACCTTGGTCGCGCGAAGAAGGTGGTTGTTGACAAGAACAACACGACAATCGTCGAGGGTGCGGGTGATCGCAAGTCGATTGATCAGCGTGTCGCTCAGATCCGTGCGCAGATAGAGCAGACCGACAGCGAG
>JBIJCS010000598.1:0-2912 GCA_044344575.1 Pirellula sp.
CAATTGGCGGGGCGCTGCGTTGATGTATTGCTCGGTCCCGTTGTACTCGTCCCCGCAATGCTCTGACGCATTTCGGTATCCGCGGTAATATTCTTGAGCTTGTAATAGTCCATCACATTCAATCGGCCCTTCTGCAACGCTTCGGCAATCGCTATCGGGACGCTCGCCTCAGAAGCCACCACGACAGCGCGGCTTTCCTCGATCTTGGCAAACATCTCTTGCTCTATCGCCACTGCCTCCGCCCGCCGACTCTCCGCCTTCGCTCGCGCTACCCGCGTATCCGCCTCCGCGCGATCCGCTTGCAATCTCGCTCCAATATTTTCTCCAACGTCGATGTCGGCGATATCGATCGAGACAATCTCAAACGCAGTCTGATCATCCAAGCGACTCGCCAACACCGCCTTGGAGATCATGTCGGGATTCTCTAACACCACCTTATGACTTTCTGCTGATCCAATCGCGGACACAATTCCTTGGCCAACCCGCGCAATGATGGTCTCTTCCGTCGCCCCACCGATCAGCCGCTGCAAGTTCGCTCGCACCGTCACCCGTGCCTTGACCTTCAATTGAATCCCATCTTTTGCAATCGCATCGAGAAAAGGATTCGCACTGTTGCGAGGCGGACAATCGATCACTTTGGGATACACACTCGTCTGCACCGCATCCAATACATCGCGTCCAGCCAAATCGATTGCCGCCGCTTCGCGAAAGGATAACGTGATTTGACGACTCTTTCTCGCGGCAATCAACGCGCGTATCACTTGCGGCACATTCCCACGGGCCAAGTAATGCGCTTCGAGCGCCTGCGTCGTTAAGTCAGCATCCTCAATCCCAGCAGCTACCGCCATGATTTTCCCACGCACAATCGTCCGTGCATCGACGCGACGAAACAACATGCCGATCAAATCGCGGATTCCTACCTTGGCGCCAGTCATCACCGACTGAATCCACAACCAAAAGTAACGCGACAAGACCGCCAAAAAGACCAAAGCAATTATCAAACCAATGACAATCGCCGCGGCACTCAGAGCAACAAATATTGGAGGCATAGAACTAGTACCTACTCAAGGAGCCCCTCGATGACGGGCAGGGGAAGCGAACAAGCGACACTGGATAGGCTACCTCAACGCAGCAATCTCTACCCAAGTTCTATGGTAGTTCGTTCACGAACCGCCGGAAAGGCCCACGGGCTCCCCCTGAAGATTTTGCCAAGATTCCTGCCACTGAGCCCAACTCGTCTCCCCCGCTGCAAAAATCCAATCTCGGTCCGCAACCGGGAACAATCCGAATTGCTCCCCTAAACGCGCCGGACGAATTTCCGTCACCCTGGCCCCCTCCAAGACCACCGTACACTCCTCAAGGCAACGAACATCTCCCCACACCACCAACCCGTGGTCTTGCACGTCATAAGGATGCTCTCGGGTGTAACGTGCCTCAACTTCGCTGCGCACGAAAAATACTCCGCACTTGCGAAAGAATCCCTCACAAGCCAACGCAAAGGCACCGCGCTGCAACTCTGTTAACGGTTTTTGCCCCCCCTCTAACCACCCCCGCTGGGAGATCCAAGCAATAATGCGGCCGGACTGCTCTTGCATCAATAACTCCAGCACTCCACTCGCTCCATCACCGCGCACAACGTGGATCGTCAAACTGTTCGTCGCTGCAGTAACCTCCTGACAGCGAAGCGGTTCTCCCTCCCAAGTCGCACTGTGATTGAGCAACTCCAAAAACTCTCGATCCACAAACCGCTGAACAGCCTCGGTAACATGATGCAACTGCTCCCACATCGCTCGCCGCTTGGTAAAACGCTTGAACGACGCCGGCTGATGCTCCAATCTTCGCAGTCTGCGATAAAGCTTCGGAATCGTCCCCGAATGAAATCCCGGGCGCAACAATCGCTCCATCGTCTCTCCATGACTTCCAATCGGTACTGGCTCCAACGTCGCTCGGCGATTTTCTCGGAACAATCTCCAATTCTCTTTCAACTCCCACACCGCAAAACCAAAGAAACCAGGCAAGAAAAAGATATGGAACCATGTGATCGACATCGCCATCGGACGCCCAAAGTACGGGATCAACAACGACTCCATGTTCCCCGCCAAAATCACCAACACCGGTAGGAATATCTTGTGCGCTACGGTCACCACCGGAAAATGTTTTACGGGGTGAAATGTTGGCTCAATAAGTAAATTCACATAGATCCGAATCAAAAACGATACGATCGACCACACAAAACCTACCACCGCTTTGGTGACTAATGAAAATGCACTCTCTTGATTGTGAAAACGCAGCCACTCATCGACTGCGTACAAAAAACGTTCAAGTGCCAACAGCATCCACCGAAACGAATCGACGATCCAATCGATCACCGTCCAAAACCATCGAGCTCGCAACAACGTCCAACCATGCACAAGCCCCTCTAAAACCCACTCTTGGATGTCCCGCCCCAATCGAGTGTTCATCAACCCACTGAACAATGCACCCTCGACAATCAGTCGTGTCATCCCAAACCCAGTCCTGGGCAACCCACCCGCCACAACCCATTCTGCAACCAAAACAATCGAAGCCGGCTTGATTCCATAACGCCACACTTCCGTAGTCCAAGGATGGCTCAGCAGACGTTCAAGCCAACTCCATGGTAACCACTTGCGCGGTAACTCCACGCACATCGCATACGCAGTCAGCAACCCCCATCGTATGGCTTTCCAACATCCCTGCCGAAAGTGAGGCAAATGGATTAAACCCATCAAAAAAAAGCCCAACAGTAGCACGAGCGGAATGATATTTAACTGATTGCTGACGATCTGGTCGACCGCTTGATCGGTCGTCTTAGGTGGAACCAATACCGTCCCTTCTGTATCGTCGATATCGGGTAGTCCAAACGCATCGATGCGAGTCCAATGACTCGAATC
>JBIJCS010000113.1:0-10580 GCA_044344575.1 Pirellula sp.
CGATTGATAGCAATTCCAATCCGTCACTGTGGCAAACGAAACACCGCAGCCCGCTGACCATCAAGCTTGACACTCCCAATTCCCTGCTCCACCCGCAACGCACACGAACCACCCAATAAATCGTCACTCTGAAACGACCACCCCCCACTCTCGACCAACCCCTCCAACAAAAACTCAATTCGTATTTCCTCCGCGTCGTTATTCAACGCAACCACTAACACCTCATCCCCCAAAACTCTATCCCCCAAAACTCTGGCATACACATACTGCTGCTCGCCATCGAACAAATCCACAGTTCTGCCTTGCCCAAGCGAACGATAGGTCTTGCGCATCGCACCTAACTTCGCTACATGCTCCCAAACCTGCTGCTCCTGCTCTGTTCTACCAGACACCTCAAACGCATTGCGACCGTCTCCCGGGAAACCTCCCGGAAAATCCCTGCGATTGTCTGGATCCACTCCACCAATCATCGCTAACTCATCACCGTAATACAAAATCGGTGTTCCCCTCGATGTCATGATCACCGTCAAAGCGTTCTGCAACCCTTCGATACTTGCTCCCTTCTCATGCATGAACCTAGGCATGTCATGCACCCCCACAAAAGTTGCTAACCGAGCCGGGTCAACATACAGCCAATCTCTTGCAAACATCTTGTGCAACTCTCGAATACTCTCGCCTTTCGCAAACGTCTCTCGCAACGGTGTAAACAACCCGAAATCAAACAACGCATCGATCTGAGTGTCGATCCCATCATGACCCAAACGCCCACCTTGATAATAAGCAACCAACACCGGATCCGAATCGTACAACTCCCCCAAGATCTTGGTCTTCGGAAACTCTCGCTTCACGGCACTCGCCCATCGCTCCCAAAATCGTCGTGGTACATGGGGTAGCGTATCCATCCGAATCGCATCAAACCCCGCAACCCCCAACCACCATACCGAATTCTGAATCAAATAACGTTCAACTTCCGGATCGTCTTGGTTGAAATCCGGCAAGATATCTACAAACCAACCATTGAGATTCGAACGCTGCGTCGCTGCAGACGCACGAGGATTCATCGCGGTCCATTTCTGCCAGTTGTTCGCCACATGCGATTGCTGCGTTCCGTTCCACCAAGTCTCCGTTGGCGGATCGTTCACCCAAAGATGGTAAGGCCCCGTGTGGTTCGCAACCTGATCCTGCATGACCTTCATCCCACGAGCATGCGATTCGCGAATCATCTCCTGTAAATCGTGTAACGTCCCAAAGTGCTCATCCACCCGATACATGTCTGTAGCACCATACCCATGATACCCCGTCGTGGGAACTCGCTCCGTACCACCCGGCTCAGGATGCATCTCTCTGAGATCCGGTTCGTCGTTGTTGTCATAAATAGGTGTCGTCCAAATCGCAGTCGCACCCAGACTCTGCACGTAATCCAACTTGCTCGTTACTCCCTTCAAATCCCCACCATGGTAATACCGGGACTTGGCTCGATCATAAATCGCCGGCGATTTCTCCGTCGCGTTATTGCTCATGTCCCCATCGCAAAATCGATCCGGCATCAAAAAGTAAATGAAGTCGCTCGAGTCAAATCCCTGAGGCTCCCAAACAACACCAGCAAGCACTTCAAACGTAAATTCCGCCTCAGGGACTTCTCCTCCCAACGCAACCACTCGAATCGTTACCGTCCCCGGCTTACAGTCGGGAGCAATGTGCAAGTCAGCGAACAAGTAATGACCATTCGCACTGGCTTGCAGTCGCGTCAAATGAACGCCCGGGGAATCACTGAGCAACATACATTCCGACGTCAGACCCTTCCCATAGATCAATACTCGGATCGGTGTAAGCTTCGATCCTACCCACCACGATGGAGGCTCAACACGCTCAACGGAAATACCCTCGCTCCCCTGCCCCCTGAACAACTCCTGCGCAGCGGCATTCCCCCAAACAGCATCCCCCCAGCTAACGAACCACCCATCCCCCCCAACCACTGCAAACAGCACAATAAAAAACGTTAATTGCAGCCACTCCGCACCACGAAATCCCAGCTTCCCGCTCGCGATCATCCCAACACCCCCCCAATAACACCCCTGCGAACAACGTGCACCAGCACGCATTGTCTTCGAATGATGCGTCTTCGAATGACGCGGTTCCGAATTATGCCACGGAAACATGCGTACTACGAGTAGGGCGTCAGGATCGCTCCACCAAGACCACGTTTTCCTAACCCACTTCAGCTTTTCGCACTACCAACCGAAAGAACTCGCAAGCTATAATTCTCAAGGCCCGATTCAACAGCTCGCCTCCATGAAGTCACTCCCCTTCCCTCCACCCAACCCTGCCTACCCAACCCTGCCTGCCCTAACCTGGCTAACCTCCTGCATCCACACGCACTGCATCGAACCACTCGATGCGATCCCTTCAAATTCCCTCCCATTCAGTAATTCTTCATTCGGTACCACGATGACTCACACCAAACATCTTGTTTCCAATTCGAATCGCAACGTCGCACGACATTCTCTACGCCTCGCACTGTGTGCTAGCCTCAGTATCGTTGGATCGACAACCCTCCTCTCGAACGCGTTTGCTGAGAATTGGCCTCAATGGAGAGGACCCAAGAACGATGGCGTTTCGACCGAAAAAAATATCGCCACCGAATGGAGCCCCGAAAAAAATGTCTTGTGGCGATCAGAACTGCCAGGCCAAGCGGGCGCAACTCCCGTCGTCTGGAACGATCGGATTTTTTTGACAAGCTCCGAAGGGGATGATCTCGTACTCATCGCCATAAACACCAAAGACGGTTCGCAACTCTGGAAACAAAAAGTCGGCTCCGGTAATCAAGACGCTCGCGCTGGCGAAGGCAACTCAGCCTCCCCTTCACCAAGCACCGACGGAAAACATGTCTGGTGCTTCTTCGGTACCGGTATCCTCGCTTGCTTTACCGTCGATGGCCAACCTGTATGGAAATTGGACGTCAACGAACGCTTCGGTAAACTCGATATCCAATTCGGAATGACAAGTACCCCAGTCCTCGAAGGTGACTCACTGTACTTGCAACTCATCCACGGCCCGATGAAGTTCGACGATAACTCCCGCACAGGCAAAGTCATCAAACTCGACAAAACAACCGGCAAAACCCTCTGGGAAATCGATCGTATCACCAACGCCGGCTTCGAATGCAAACACTCCTACGCCTCACCGTTTATCTACAAAGACGATAAACAACAATTCCTCGTCGTCCACGGCGCAGATTGCATCACCGGACACAATTTAAGCGACGGCAAAGAACTCTGGCGATTCGGTGAACTCAATGGACCAACCCAACTAAACCCCAAACAAAATGATCCAACCTTCCGCTTCGTGGCCTCTCCGACCGTCGTACCGGGAACCATCATCGTCCCAACCGCCAAAGAAGGCCCCTTGGTCGTTTTGAAAGTCAACGAAGCCCTCCGCGGGGAGAGCTCTAAAAAACCCGAAGTTGTCTCTTGGTCCATCCCACGCACCCCCGATGTTTCAATCCCCCTGATCGTCGATGGATTGGTCTATATCCTTCATAAAGACGGAAAACTCCAGTGCATGGATCTGAAATCGGGCGAAGAAATCTACTTCCAACGCACCTACACCGGTCAACACCGTAGCAGCCCAACCTACGCGGATGGACACCTTTATTTTGCCTCCAACGATGGACATTGCACCGTTGTCAAAACAGGACGAGACTTCCAAATCGTCTCAACAAACGCCATGAACGAGCCAATCACAGCATCACCTGTGATCTCCAATGGCGTGCTTTATATTCGCTCCTACCAAGCCCTATACGCGATTAAGAAGTAGTCACTGAAGTTATGGCAAATGGCTCCAATCCTAACTTGCAAGGATGTAGCAATTTCCGCGCTGCATCCCAAATGCACCGCCGAAACCTCCTGACCGCCGGTTCAATCTCCGCTCTCGGACTCGGACTCGGCGGTCTGCCACAAGCCTTGGCAAACCGTTCCGTCGCACCAGTGCCACAGAACCACACCCCAAAAGCCAAACGATGCATCTTCTTGTTCATGTGGGGCGGCCCAAGCCAACTCGATACCTTCGACCTTAAACCCGATGCACCCGCCGAAATACGCGGCGAATTCAAACCGATTTCAACCGCCGTACCCGGCACCCACATCTGCGAACATTTCAACCAACTCGCAAAGTGGACCGACCGTATCAGTATCATCCGCTCCCTCTCCCACGATGATCCTGCACACCTCTCAAGCGGTCATGCAACCCTCACCGGAAACCGAGCACCCGTCCTAAAAAGTGACGCCGATCCCCCCAGCCCCAAAGACTCTCCACATCTCGGAAGCCTCCTCGCTCGACTAAATCCTCGCTCCGACGGCGTTCCCCCATTCGTCGCCATGCCATGGAAAGCCCTCCACCCCGCAGCACCAGGTGGTCAAGCCCCAGGGCAACACGGTGGATGGCTCGGACAATCCTACGACGGCCTCCTCCTCCAAGGTGACCCAAATGATCCAAATTGGCGCCCCCAAGGACTCTCGCTCCCCGCCGAAATTACCCTCGAACGCATCGAGTCCCGCCGAGCACTCATGCAGTCCCTCGAAACCCAACGCAAATTCCTCACTGAAAATCCAAACATCGCCGCTCTAGGTAATCAACAGTACCAAGCCGCTCAAATGCTCTCGAGCCCCAAAGTTCAACAAGCCTTCGACCTGACCAAAGAATCCAACCAAACACGCGACCGCTACGGAAGAAATATCCACGGCCAATGCGTACTGATGGCAAGACGATTGCTCGAACACGATGTATCACTCGTCAGCGTCAACTGGCACAACGACGGCCAAAATTTTTGGGATACCCACGGCGATAACTTCAAACGCCTCAAAAATGACTTGATCCCACCATCTCAAGCCGCCCTGGTGGCTCTCTTAGAAGACCTCGAACAACGCGGCATGCTCGACGATACAATCGTCGCTTGGGTAGGTGAATTCGGACGAAGACCCCAAATCACCGCGAATAACGCCGGCCGAGAACATTGGCCCTACTGCTACAGCGGAATCCTCGCAGGTGGCGGAACCAAACGCGGATACGTCCACGGAGAAAGCGACCGACATGCCGCTTACCCCATTCGAGATGCCATGACACCTCAAGACTTCACCGCCACCATGCTTCATCTTCTCGGATATGATCCCGACCAAGTCCTACTCGACCGCGAAGAAAGACCTCATCGCCTCTGCACCGGAAAAGTTATCCATGAACTCCTGGCTTGAGCCCCATACCCTAAAATCCCTAGCGCATGTGGGCTCATACCTGATGGTGTCGAATTTGATTCACATACCCTACGGTTCGTAGTAAAGCTGACTCGTAGAAATCGGTTCGCGTATCACACGCCCCAGCTGTTCAATCGAACGGTGAGCTCCCGAGACCGGCCATGAACGAACTTCATCTAACTCAGGCATCAATTCAACCAACTGAGTTCTCAATAGTGAAACAAGTCGCATCACTCGTTTCGACGTAGTTATCTCACTCAAGACCATGACGCTTTTCATGATCTTTACCAAACAAGCCCGGTCGCGAAGCGATTCCGTCAAAGGAATATCCCTGTCGACCAAAAGATGCTCAATCGGAACATCTAAGACCTCCTTCCACCAGTACAGCTCCGCAAGCGTCAAATTGCTATCCGGCTTCTCTTGAGCTCTCAAGGTACTGATCAATACACCCGTCTGCCGGGAAATAGATCTCAATGATCGCTCCTGCTGCAAACGCACCTTCGCCACGCGATGAAAGTGACTCGTGCGCGGTCTAAACTCCGGAACCCTACGCTCCGGCGCTTCTCGCTCTGCATCCATGATTGATGTTGATTCGAATGGTCTCTAAGCAAGGAACCAGTGTGTGCTCCGATCCTTCTGCCAATAATAAATCCACCTCACCCCTCCCAAAGCAATCCAATCCAAGCACATATCCCATCGATTTCTCGATCGTCCCCCTTCCAATGAGGGGACTTCCCCTCCCAAAGTGGCAAGAAATCCTCTGGTTAATCGATTCGCAAAACGCACAAGCCCATAACGCAGTAAGGAATTTCACTCAAAACCCCCGCATGCCTCACAGCGACATCCTCTCCCCCTCAAATTACCTATCCAACCACAAAGTGTCCCATGAACACCCCTGCGAAGAACCCAAACAACACAAAACCGTCATCAAAGACCACCTATCCGGAATATTTTACCAGAAACGCAAACTCCACCTTATCCGCACTCTCAAAACTGCCGATCTGTCGAGATGTATTTCCACCCACATACCCGTAGACAGGTATCCCATGGAAGGTTCATCTTCAAACCGTCAATGGCTAAAAGCTCTCTTGCATAATGCTTGCATTACAGCCTTGCTGGTTCCGCTTATCCCGGTGACCCTCAGTGGCTGCAATCGCGCACACTACCGAACTCGGGCAGACCAAGAAGTAAGCCAGTTGATCGATGAAAAAGTCTGCGATGCCGCCGCACCATCGATCCCAAACATCCAAGTCGACCGCGCCTCGCGAATGTTCGACCCGTTCAATCCAGATCGTCCTCCCATGCCAGAGGATGACCAAGTCGCTCACGAATACATGCGACTTGTTAATGGGAAGAAGCACTATCCACTATGGGACGTCAACGGTCGCACGAACACAGCTGAGAATCCAATCTGGTGGCAGTATCTCCCACTCGATGAGCGCGGCGTCTTGGTCCTTGATGCCGATACCGCAGTACGCGTTGCAACCCTGCACAACACCAACTACCAAGCGGAAATCGAGACCCTGTACCTCTCTGCGTTGGATGTTAGCTCCGAACGATTCTTACTAAGCAATCAACTGTTCGCTGGATATGGTTCCATCTACACCGCAGACGGTTCCCTTCGTCGCGGAGCCGGTGGTAACACCAGCACCACCGTCTCGAATAGCCTCTTCTCTCGCGGACCCAGAGGCCTCGCACTGCGCAGACAATTCACCACCGGAGCTGACTTGATCGTCGGTTTCGCAAACACTCTGACCTGGCAACTCGCAGGTCCAGACACTCAAACGGCTACCACCCTCCTCGATTTTAGCTTCGTGCAACCTCTCTTGCGCGGTGCCGGACGCGACGTCGTCATGGAACGATTGACCCTCGCCGAACGCACACTCCTCTACAACGTACGCGCCTTTGAACGCTATCGCACCGGCTTCTACACAACCGTCACCGTCGGTCGTCAAGCCGAACCCGGCCCGACACGACGCGGGGGACTCTTCGGGGGTGCCGGTCTCCAAGGCTTTACAGGACTCGGCGGTGGCTTCGGTACCGTTGGAAACGTACAAAATAACGCAGGTGGCGCTGGCTTCGGCGGAGGCGGTGCAGTTCCTCAAGTCGGTGGCTTCCTCGGACTGGTTCAAAACCAACTGCAAATTCGAAACGCAGAAGAAAACGTTGCGCGTTTGCGAGACAACTTGGCTCGCTTCGAAGACACCCTGCGCGAACAACTGACAATCATCCCGGCTACACAAGACGCAATCCCAAGCCAACAACTCCAAGTAGCCCAAGCAAGACAGGCTCTGATCTCGTCACAAGCAAGCCTCTTGCAACAAAAATTCAGCTACGAACAAGCTCTCGATAACTTCAAATCCACACTCGGACTTCCTCCTTACGTCTGTATTGAAGTCAAAGATCCAATCCTCGATCAATTCGACTTGATCAGTACCGACCTAAAAAATCGACGTGACCAAGTCGCCGATTTGCGCGATGCTATCGGGGATGACAACGCGAAACTCTTGGAACTCAGCCCCGTAGAAACCAATCCTCAAACCGGTATCAAAGAACGCTCGCTGCAATGGAATGATCAATCCAAAGACTCGGTAGCAGGAATCCAACAAGGGATCCAAACCATCGAGGAAGTCCGAAAAACCCTCCTCGGAACCGACTTCAACAAAGTCCGAGAAGATATTGCAAAACTGCGCGATGTACTGCCACAACGCGAAGCTGAGTTGGCTCGGCTCCGGGCAATCTACGCCCAAGAGCGAGATACCGTCTGCAACCTGCTACCTACAGACACCCTTGATCTCGCTTTGCTAAACTCCTCCGATCTGGAGAACTTGCCCGAAAAACTATCCAGCGATCTCGACAAGCTCGAAGATCGCTTCCGAGCTCGTGAAGCCCGCGTCAAACAACTCCAAAACGACGCCGAAAAGGCACTGGCTAGCACCGGTGGTGACGGTAAAGAGCAATTCAAGGCATTGCGAGATCAAGTCATCTTGCCAAGCCAATCACTACTCGCCGAGTTCGCTGAAGATGTCTTGGCACTTCAAGTTCTCCAAGCCCGTGCTCGCGTGGAAAGTGTCAACCTACCTCAAGTCGACTTGCAGCAAGAAGAGGCGGTAGAAATTGCACGACAAAATCGCCTTGACTGGATGAACGCTCGTGCCCAATTGGTGGACTCCTGGCGATCCATCGAAGTCGTCGCTGATAACTTGGAAAGCTACCTCGATGTGGTCTTCAGCGGTGATTTGCAAAATGCAAACGATAACCCACTCTCCTTGAGAGGCCGAACCGGACGACTACGAGCTGGCTTCCAATGGGACACCGCTCTTACCCGAATGAACGAACGCAACCAATACCGCCAAGTCCTCATCGAGTACCAACAAGCAAAACGCAACTACTACCGCTACGAAGACGGGGTATGGCAAGGGCTTCGCTCCTCACTCCGAAATATCCGTTACAACCAATACAACTTCGAACTGCAACGATACGCGGTGCGAATCGCTGCTCAGCAGATCACCATCAACGAAGACTTACGCCAAATCCGGGAAAGCTTAAACCAAGCCTCCGGACCAACCGCGGCTCGCGATAGCGTCTCTGCTTTACAAGATCTGCTCAACGCTCAAAACACCTTCCTCGGCGTGTGGGTCTTCTACGAAGCCCTCCGCAGAAACCTCGACCAGGACTTGGGTACGATCCGAGTCGATTCCGAGAACATTTGGGTCGATCCCGGACAAATCACGTCAGCAACCTACGGTTTCTCAGGCGGCATGGGAGCAGCAGGTGGAACCTACTGCCCACCTTGCAACGAACCAATGACCGAAAAGGTCGCCCCTCAACGCTTCGAACTCGATCTTCCCAACGCCGAACTCGTTGAGCCACTCCCCCTGAACACCACGCTTCAGGATTACGTAAAACCCTAATCGCTAAATCCCAAGCTACTAAAGGTAGCCACCGTTCGCCCGTAGCCACCATCCTCCCGCATCCACCGCTCTCCCGTATCCACCGCTCGCCCGTAGCCACCGCTCGCCCGTAGCCACCGCTCGCCAGACGGTGGTAGTCTTCCTGGCAACCTCCACCTCCCACCCGTAGCCACCGCTTTCCCGTAGCCACCGCTCGCCAGACGGTGGTAGTCTTCCTGGCCACTTCCACCATTCTCCCGCATCCACCTCTCTCCCGTAGCCACCGCTCGCCAGACGGTGGTAGTCTTCCTGGCCACATCCACCGCTTGGCAGCGGGTGGCTACATCAGCAACATCCACCGCTCTCCCGTATCCACCGCTTTCCCGTAGCCACCGCTTTCCCGTAGCCACCGCTTTCCCGTAGCCACCGCTCGCCAGACGGTGGTAGTCTTCCTCGCCACATCCACCGCTTGGCAGCGGGTGGCTACATCAGCCACATCCACCGCTCTCCGGCATCCACCGCTTTCCCGTAGCCACCGTTCGCCAGACGGTGGTAGTCTTCCTGGCCACTTCCACCGCTTGGCAGCGGTGGCTACATCAGCAACATCCACCGCTTTCCCGTAGCCACCGCTTTCCCGTAGCCACCGCTCGCCAGACGGTGGTAGTCTTCCTCGCCACTTCCACCGCTTGGCAGCGGTGGCTACATCAGCAACATCCACCGCTTTCCCGTAGCCACCGCTCGCCAGACGGTGGTAGTCTTCCTCGCCACATCCACCGCTTGGCAGCGGTGGCTACATCGGCAACATCCACCGCCCTCGCCACATCCACCGCTTGGCCGCAGATTGCTACGATTCGGGCTTCGCATCTTCAAAAAATTGGCCTGGCGCAAGAACTTCGACAGTCTCCACGGAGACCGTCGCATGGTACTTGCGCATTACCTCCTCCCGCAGGAACTTGATCAACCCCTCACTAACGTGAAAAGGAACGATCGTTTCAATCCGAACGCTCGGGGATGCGTCCCAACTTCCATCATGGATGTTGTGCCTACCAACACCCGTTGCTGGTGTGATAGTAAATCCCGTCGCGCCACGTGCTATACACTCGCGTTGCACAAGACTTTCACAAGCAGGTTCCGCAATCACCGTGATCCGTCGCATACGAGTAAGCCCCCGCTTGCGCGCTGCATCCCCATGCTCTGATAAAGCTTGATGCTGCTCCAATCCGACAATCTCTAAGCGTAACCCCTCGGCTTCCATCTCCACTTGCATCTCATGCAACTTCTCCATCACCGTGTGGTCCACAAGCTTCGCATCAGAAATATCGACCACCAAATTGTTCCGCTGAACTAATCCGATATGCTCGATCTGCCGCTTAAACGGTATCCAATTGCTAAATACCGCTGACTCGCTTGCTCGGATCTTCACCGTGCCCTCGGTAACCGG
>JBIJCS010000599.1:0-2882 GCA_044344575.1 Pirellula sp.
CAGGGGATCATTTGACCTGCAACACGCGAGTTGCAGTTTGTCCGCTGTACTGAACTGAATTCTTTAGGCCTGGAAGGCCGGCACACCCTCTGCCGAGGTCGTTAGGCCTCGGTGAATTGAAATAAAAACGGGCTAAGGCCTGAAGGGCCGACACACGCAGTGCTGAAATACCCACTCCATATTTGATGTGCATTCGTCGTGTCTTTGCATGATCCTCGAATACTCAACCGGTGCTTGCGGTTTGATGTGTCAGCCCTTCGGGCTTTGCGGTCCAAATTGGATACAGGTTTCCGGGGCCTATCGACCCCGGCAGAGGTTGTGCCAGCCCTTCGGGCTTGAAAACACCAGGGTTTTGCTTCATGCGGCGGGGGCGAACCAATGTCTCACGCAAACGCGCAAAGGGGGCAGACAGTTTTCGTTTAGCAGTCAGCCGTAGGCGTACCAGTCTCCATTCCAATGTCTCACGCAATGGTGCCACGAAGACGGCAGGCAGTTTTTCGTTTAGCAGTCAGCCGTAGGCGTACCAGTCTCCACTCCAATGTCTCACGCGAAGACGCAAAGGGGGCAGACAGTTTTCGTTTAGCAGTCAGCCGTAGGCGTACCAGGAATCGATTCCGGTGGCTGATGCAATGATGCCACGAAGAGGACAGGGGAGAGAGATTATTTTTGCATGCTCTCTCTTGTGTTTTTTGGTTGGTTTTCCCTTGGCGATCTTGGCGTCTTGAGCGGAGCGGGCGTGAGAATTGGTTTGCTTGTGTTTCGCGAAGAAGAGAGGTGTGGTGGGTTTTGCGGTTGAGGCTAGCTCAAGCGTCTGCCATTTCGCGGGCGTGGTAGGAACTGCGTACAAATGGCCCGGATGCGACTTTGAGGAAGCCCATGGATTTGGCGATTGATCGTAGTTCGTCGAATTCTTCGGGTGGGACGTAGCGTTCGACGGGGAGGTATCTGGGGCCTGGTTGCAGGTATTGTCCGAGAGTGAGGAAATCGCAATGGAAGCGGCGTAGATCGGCAAGGCAATCGATGAGTTCTTCTCGAGTTTCACCGAGTCCGAGCATCAGGCCGCTTTTGGTTCGGATGTTTGGGTTTCGATCTTTGACGTGTTGGAGTAGTCCTAGGGTCCAGCGGTAGTCGCTTTTGGGGCCGCGTACTCTACGGTAGAGGCGGGGGACAGTTTCCATGTTGTGGTTAAAGACTTCTGGTGCCGCATCGATAACGCGGTCGAGGCCGTGTCGATGTCGCACGAAGTCGGGTGTGAGGACTTCTACGGTTGCGCCGGTGCGTTCGCGGACAGCGATCACACAGCGGTAGAAGTGGTCACCACCGCCATCGGGTAGGTCATCGCGGGTGACGGAAGTGATAACGACGTGGCGGAGCCCTAAGCGCGCGGAGGCTTCTGCGAGTCGTTGTGGTTCATCGTCTTCGAGTGCTTCGGGTTTTCCGCGAGCGACGGCGCAGAAGCCGCATGGGCGGGTGCAGACGTTACCTAGGATCATGAAGGTCGCGGTTTTTTGCGAATAGCATTCCATCCGGTTGGGGCATTTTGCATTTTCGCAAACGGTTTCTAGTTTGAGTTCGCGGAGTAGTCCGTGGGTGAATTGATTCCCATTGCCTTTGGGGACTTCGCGGCGCAGCCAGGGTGGAAGTCGCCGGCTGGGTTCAAAGAGTTTGTTTTGATTTGGGATCGTACCGCCCATGGAGCCGCATCCGCCCATGCGTTGAGGAGCGGAGGTGGCATTGTTGTCGTGTTGAGATGGATTGGAATTCGATCCGTTTGGGTTGGGTGCGAGGACGGGTAGCGAGAGGCTGCTTGGTGTGGCTTTGTCCTGGTTCATGTGGATCGATTCCGGCGAGTTTTGAAGGTCGCTTCTTTGGGAAGCGGATGCGACTGGGCGAACCGCGCAGGGGCACGTTAGCACTGTATCGGGGATGGGTTGAATTGCCAGTCCATTTCGCGCGGCTGGGGGAACTGGTGGGCTTAGTTTGTGCGGATCGTGCGGCGTGTAGGGGGCGAAAAGAGGGAAAGCACAGAAAATGAAAAAAGGAGTAGAGCACTGGCTATTTTAGTCGCTTTTGCTTTACATTAAGGTGGTGGTGTGCGGGATAGTCTGCCTGGAAGGTTCGGGAAAGCCTTGCCGTCACCATTCCTCCGAAAACGACGAAAGTGTGCAAATATGTTGAAGAAATGGTTGTTAGGTGGGCTGTTCGGGCTGGTGGCAGTGAGTAGTTCCTGGCAAGGATTCTTCACGGTCCATGGGGCCGAGTGCGCCGCGAATTGCCCTTTTTGCTCGGCTGCTTCGCAGACCTTGCGGCAGGAGAGTCTGTCGATGGATGCGGTAGCGATTGCAAAATTGCAGTCTGATGGCAGGTTGGACATTGACGGGAACGCGACGTTTGTCGTGGAGCGAGTGTTGCGTGGGGAGGCGTTGTTGGAGAAGGGCCAGAAGGTTGAAGCGAATTACTTTGGTCCGGGGAAGACCGATAAGAAGTTTTTGCTTTTGGGAGTCGATCCACGGAATTTGGTTTGGTCTTCTCCCTTGCCATTGTCCGCGGATGCTGAGAAATACATAGACGCGATCCAAAAGTTGCCGGAGGATCCGGTGGAGCGATTGGATTTTTACCAGAAGCACTTCGAGCATCCTGATTCGTTGTTGGCTCGTGATAGTTATGACGAGTTTGCATTGGCGCCGTACGGGGACGTGAAGAAACTCAAGCCGAAGATGGATCGGGAGCAGCTGATGGATTGGGTCCGGGATCCGGCGATTTCTCCGGACCGAAAACGCTTGTATTACACGATGTTAGGAATCTGTGGTACGGAAGCGGAAGCGGTGGAATTCGAGTCGATGATTCGAAGCAGTGATCCGGACAAGCGGGCAGGTTTAGAT
>JBIJCS010000114.1:0-10505 GCA_044344575.1 Pirellula sp.
TGGTCCGATTGATCCGGAGGCGGACAACAAGCTCAAGGAGCGTGGGGTGATTATTCTGCCGGATATCCTTGCGAATGCTGGAGGGGTGACTGTCAGTTACTTTGAGTGGGCGCAGAACCGACAGCATTACCGATGGACGTTGGATCGGGTGCGTCAGGAGTTAGATCGCACACTTTCGGAGGCATTCGAAGGGGTTTGGCAGGAGTCTGTCAGCCGCAATGTTTCCCTTCGAACGGCTGCCTTCATTTTGGCGATTCAGCGAGTCAAGCGAGCTTCTGAACTCGCCGGTTGGATGGTTTAAAGGAGAGCCATGGACTGCGGGCTGCGTTAAGGTTTTCGCAGCGCGCGAGACAATACATTGGAGGTGATCTGTTGGACTCGTTCGTCGGGTCCGTGCGGTCGGCTCCAATGGGACCACGGGAGGGTATGTCCCGGTGGATCTGAGAGACCTTGGACCCAGAAGATACTCGACGCGTTGAAGACGACGTTTCCTTTTGGACCTTCGTAGACGGTAGCGGTCCATTGTTGTGGTCGTTCGCCGCTGACCCAAGCGGTACCGCTACCTACGACTTCTAAGCCCGGGATGTCTGCGGGATCACCATGGTATTCCCAGCCGATAAGGCCGGGGATCGCTTCGCCGGCTTTCATGCCAGTTCCTTGAAAGATCCAGTGATCGGGTTTTGTACAGATCCAATCTCCGCCACCGTTGACGGGTTCGACGTTGCGGGCTCCCATCAAGAAGCCTTCGTCGGGACCGTGTTCAGGAAAAGGGCCATGTTCTTTAGCGCGTGCGAGTGCGATGGGTCGTTGACCGCCGTAGGGGCCACCACGGAACAGGATACGATTTGGTTCTCCGAGGCTGTTGGGTCGAAAGGGGGAGACCCAGCAGACGCTGTTACCTGAGAGGAACAAGAGGCTGACTCCTTCGTCTCGCATGCGTTCGACGGATCGGAATTGGCGAATGTCCCAGTATTCATCGTGTCCTACGCTGATGAAGGCGCGGGACTTGAGTCCACGTTCGGGAGTTAGCATATCGCTGTTGCAGCAATACGAGACATCGTAGCCTTGTTGTTCAAGCCAATACGCGAGGGGGAATTCTAGTGGTAAGTATTCTCCGGCCCCTTGGGTTAGCGGATCGTTCACGACGCTATCGAATTGGGCTTCGCGTCCGTAAGGGCGATCGAAGCTGACGTCGGCCCAAGGGCCTTGGTTTCCTTTGGGGTGTGTGTATACCGAGTACTTGCTCGGCCATTGGTTGTAGGCTTGCCAAGTATTATCTGAGCATTGAAACAAGACATCGCAGGGGCGATCGTCGGTGACTACAAAAATAACGTAGCTTTGCCAGTAGGGTTCGTTGGGTTGTTCGGCGATGGTCGTAAGTCGGCCGAGATAAACGCCGCTGAGCCAATCGTTAGGGATCGTGAATTCATAGCTCGGTTTCCATCGGCATTCATGAAGGGTTTTTTCGCCGGGTTCAGGAGTCGCTTGCTCGATTCCTTGGATGGGATCGGTGCTTGCCATCAAGCGGGCACCTTTGCCGCCGTAGTAGCCGGTGCGAAAGAACTCGATTTTGAATTGGCGAGCTGGTTGAGTGGAAACGTAGATCGATAGGTTTTCACCTGCGCGGACGCTTTGTTTTGAGCAATAGCCTTCGATCCAAGTGGAGCGGTATCTACTGGCATCGACACGGACTCGTGTTAGTTGCCAATCGCGACTTCCGGATTTGGCATTTTCGATGGTAATTGGGTTACCGATTATGGGGGAACTAGGTTGAATTGCCGACGCGTTTTGGGGAGTCTGAGCGAATGATGTTTGGAGTGGAGTGCCCAGAGCGCAGAGTGCTAAGGCAAGGCGAAGGAGGGAGCGCATATGCAGTTGTCATTCCGTGGGGGTGAGAGGAAGGTTTTTGAGCATCCATTGTAGAGCTTCGTCGCATGGTTTTGCTGCATCGAGGCCGAGGTTACTTGCGGCAAAAATACCTCGTCCTTCTTCAGGGGCGAGGAATACTACGCAGTACCAATAGGTGTTGGACCCGTTGTGGTGGAGGATTTTTCCACGCGACCAGGAGCGGTCTATCACGTGCCATCCACCGGCGTAGTCTTCTCCCGGTTTGGAGGGCGAGTTTTTGTCGCTTGGTTTTGCGGGGAGGTGAAGAAAATCCATGGCTTGAGGGCTCAAGCCCAATCGTTTTTGGGTTTCTTGAGAGGTAGGGTTGCGCATGTGCAGGTTTAGGTACTTTACCCAATCGCTCATCGGGGCATAAACGGTTCCTGCAGGTCCTAGAGCGGGGGGATTATCTTGTTCGACAGCTACCAAAAGGTTCAGGGGGCGAATGTGACCAAAGGGGACTTGGTCGCCGAGAGTTTTTGAGGGAACGCCGAAACCAGTGTGAGACATCGAGAGGGGCTCGAAGAGTTGTTTGGAAATGATTTCTTCCCAGGGTTGTTGATAGATGTTTTCGAGGATGGTTCCTAAGGCCACGTAGCCGAGGTTTGAGTAAAGGAAGGCGTTTTGTTGTGTCGGTGGATTGTCGGAACTTGTAGGGGGAGGTTGGTCCATCCACCAATGGAGGACGGCTATACGATGTGTATGAGTCTTGATCGATGGATCGCGGAAATGATTCCAAGGTGGGTTTGCTGGTGCACCGCTGGTGTGTCGCATCAGTTGTTCTACGGTGACGCCAGCCCAAGGTGAGTTGGTAATCTTCGAGTCGTTAGAAAACACTTCGCCGATGGTGGAGTTCCAGCGGAGATCACCGCGTTCGATTGCCATGGCGACGAGAGTTGCGGTCATGCTTTTGGTGCATGATCCAAGGTGAAATGGATCATCGATGAGCAAAGGGGCTTGGGAGCCACTTCGGCGGAAGCCTGTTGCAGCGATCGTCAGGGAGATCGGCGCGGGAGGCCGCTTGCTCGGTTGTTTATTGGAATTTGATGGATCGCAGTAGAATTGGCCTGCGATCAGGCCGGGGAGTTGGTATTTCGTACGAAGTTCTTCGAGCGTGGTTTGTAACGGTTCGGAAACGACCATAACGACATCGGCGGTTGAGGATGTTTCTTGGGCAAAAGCTACTGTCAGAGTGAACAAAACGTAGCCAGCAACGAATCCTCGCATCAAGGAGTGAGCGCGAGCGAATCCGAGGAAATGGGGGCGAAGAAAGGGGGGCAGGTTTGAATTCGGCGAGTTTTTAGGGGTTTGAGTCGGTTCGTCGGTCATGAAATTGGTTTCTTGGGGTTGGTAGATGGTCGTCGCGTTGCGATAATACAGCATACTGGAATTCAGCGGTGGTGACGGTTACGTCGTGTCGTATATCGACGGTTGTATGAATCGCCCATTGAAGCCGAGTCTTCGGCATTTCGGTATGGTGCGTTTTGGTACGATACTTGCGACAAGTTGGTAGAGTGCCGCTAGGCGTTGTCAAATTGCCATGTGGTTCGGTTACGTTTCCCGTTTTTAGAGGATCGATTGCCATGATGATGTGGTTGGTCTTGGTTGTTCCTGCGATGTTGCTTGCCATGCTTGCGCAGTGGTGGGTTCACTCAGCTTGCCAGTCGATGCATCAGGTTCCTGCGCGGATGAGTGGTGCTGAGGCTGCGAGAACGATTCTCGATGCGCATGGATTGGTGGATGTAGTCATTGAGCCGTCGATGGGATTCATGTCGGATCACTATGACCCGCAGTCCAAAGTAGTACGGCTCAGTCCTGAGGTGTATGAGGGTCACACGATGTCCGCCGTGGGGATTGCAGCGCACGAGGTGGGGCATGCGTTGCAAGACGCTCGCAATTACGCTCCGTTAGTTGTACGCAATTTGGCAGTACCTGCTGCGAACTTTGGCGGTTCGATGGCATCGGTATTGGTCAGTGCGGCGTTTTTCTTGATGATGGCGGGAATGTTCAAGTTCGCTAGTTGGGCGTTGCTGCTAGGAGTCATCGGCTTCGGTTTGATTGTTGTGTTCCAATTGATCAATTTGCCTGTGGAATTCAATGCGAGTTCGCGAGCGAAGGATGAGTTGGTGAATTTGCGGATTATTTCTGCGAGTGAGTTGCCTTACATCAACAAGGTGTTGACGGCTGCTGCGATGACGTATGTAGCCGCGACGGTCAGTTCGGTCATGAACTTGGTGTATTACGTTTTGCAATACGCGATGGTTTCTGATCGCGAAGGTTGATCAGGCAATCCAGACGTGAATGCCGATCAGGCATAGAACTGGCATCGAATGAGTGGGCAACTGAGCAGTACCAACTGATTTGTAGAGTGAGCAGCGTCGTTCATCGACGCTGCTTTTGCATTTGGGGCGAATCACTGAGTTCGATCGATCACTTAGATTCGTCGTTTTCGGACGATGACTTGAGTGTCTTTCACGTCTAGCACTTCGATCGGCATATTCTCGTCGATCCAATCTCCTTTGGAGACAACGTCGACGACTTGATCTCCAAGATAGGCTTTTCCGTAGGGATTGCATCGAGTCATGGTGGTGCCGTACATGCCTTTGAGCATGTGTCGTTCTTCGTTGAGTCGTTCCATGGCAACGACGAAGCGATCTTGGGTGGGGTGTTCCAAGGCGAACCAGCGGATCATTGGTAGCCGTGCGAGTTGATTTCGGAAAGCAAAACCGGTGATGGCTAGGAGGATCACACCCAATCCCATCTGTCCTAGTCCGTAGATCGATTTACCCCATTGGTAGGTATTTGTTGGAAATGTGAATGTTTGGCCGGCGAGGAGGAGTCCGATGGCTAACAAAGCTAGTCCAGCGACGCCGAAGAGACCGAATCCAGGTAGGACGAAGATTTCAGCCAGTAGGCAGATGACACCTCCGAGAATCAGGAGGATTTCCAGCCATTCGACGGTACCTTGAAAGAGATTGATCCAAAAGAAGAACAAGAAGCAAAGGAGCGAGATCAGGCCGGGGACTCCTATTCCGGGAGAGCTTAATTCTGCGCTCAGGCACATGATGCCGACGAGGAAGAGCAGGTAGGTAAGCCAGCGTTGAGAAGCGAGCCACTCGATGCCTCGTTCTAGGCGGCTGGTTTGCTTTTCTATTGGAAGTTCTTGGACATCAAAGAAGTTTGCGACGCTCTTTAGGTCATTTGCACGATCATTTGCGATCCCCAATGCGATGGCTTGGTCTACCTTTAAACCACGGCTGAAATCGACGGCGGGACCTCGGGTCCAAAGCGGTTGTGCTTGGTTTAGCTCGACGTTAAAGACCCATTCGGGGAGTGTGCGTTCGCGTCGCCCGTTTGAGGCGATGAATTCGAAGATTTGAGCGTTGGGTTGTAGGAGGCCTACGACATCACCCGGGTTACGGCTTGCGAGTTTCGAGAATTCCAGGATGGCCGATTTGTTTGTTTCAATGGTGTCTTGCGATACGCTTGCTTCGCCTCCGGTGCCGAGGATGGCGTCGGGTGCCATGTAGACAAGGTCTGCCGCAAGAGGGATGAGTGCTGCATCGCCGCGTGCATAGGAGGACACAAAGACGACAACTTCTGCTTTTTCATTTGGGATTTTAGCAAGATGGAAGGCTAGTCTCATGGAGTCTTCGATAGATCCGCCGGGACTATCGAGGTCGATCAAGACCAGGTTTGCACCTTCGTTGTTGATGGAATCATCGAGGGCGCGGATTGTGCGGTTGATAAGTCGGGGGTGCAAGACACCTCGCAACTGGATGTGAACGGGGTGCCTTGGAAGTGTGAAGCTAGGTTTTTCTTTGGGTGGTGAGCTGAGTTTCAAGGCACCTTGTAGGAGGTCTGGTTCTGCCAGGGAGTGTGTGATCCATCTCCATTGTCGCATTTCTTGGCCGGTGAACGTTGCCATTTTGTTGGAGGGGACGAGTTGGCGTTCGCGGCCAATGCCATCTGGTCGTCCTTTGGATTCTAGGGTTGGTAAGTTTGAGAATTCGATTCCACCACCAATGAAGTCCAATTGCACGAGGGGTTGGGCGGGGTCTAACATGGACCGCACGGCGGCAGGCGGGAACATACCTCGTTTGGCGGCGACTTCGATGTAGGCTTGTTCGACAGTGGCTTCGAGTTGAGGTTCATCGATACCGGCAAGTCCGAGTTCGGCATCGGCGAGCATGGCAAGTTCTTCGCATCCCAGAGCGATGAGGACGCCGTGGCCGCGAAGGTCTTGGGTGATCCATCCGACGCTTTTGATTCGGCTTCCTTTTGGTCCGCTGAGCCACCTCGCGATCGAGAGTGCTTTTTCGAAAGGGGTGCTTTGGCCGACGCTTGGAGCTTGTTCGCCGGCTGCTTGGGCAGCGGGGTTCGCGGGTAGGAATTGCAGGACGACGATTGGACGTGTGTTGCCGTCGGTGCGTGAGGAGAGGGATTCGAGAGCCGCGAGGATTTTTGCTTCGCTAGATGCGTTAAGTGGGAGTTCGATCTTTAGTAAGGAGGCTTGCCTTGTGGCTTGTTCGGCTGGTTTTTCTTGTTGGGCTTGTGTGATTCCCAGGGGTGGGAACGAGAGCCATCCTGCCAAGAAAAATAGCAGGGGCTTGAGGAATCCGAGGTTGATTAGAAACGCAGTCGTGGGACAACGATAGGAATGCATGGTTTGAATCATTGCGAAATCAACAAAGTGATAAGGCTCACGTCATTGTACTCTCTGGCGGTAAATGATTCGCAACAGGGCGGAAAAGATTGGAATTAATCGTTGTCAGGAGCTGACTTGGGGTATTTCGTTATTCTTTGGGGACTTCGTGGACCAGTAGCAAATTGTGGGTTTGGTCGAGCAGACCGGTTCCTGTGACGTACACGACGCGATCGCCGACGCTAAGGATTCCGGTGGATTTTCCCCATTGGGTAACGTCCGCGATCAGGGACTCGGGGTTGGTGAGTTGTTCGACTTTATGGGGCATGATACCCCAGAACAAGCACATGCGCCGAAGTGTATGTTCTGAGTCGCTCACGCCGAGGGTTGGGATGTAGTTGCGTTGTTTGGATTTAACCCAAGCGGTTCCACCGCTGTGCGTTGCGACCACGACGAGTTTAGCTTCGATTGACTCTGCGATGTTTGCGGCGTGGTAGGTGACGGCGGAGGTGATTGGGTGGACTCTTCCCGAGCATTTAGGTTTTGGTTGTGCGACTTGGTCTTTGAGCATTTGTTCGGTATGAAGCATGATACGGTTCATGGTTTCCACGGCGATGACTGGGTATTCACCGATAGCGGTTTCGCCGGAGAGCATACAAGCGTCGGCGCCATCGAGGATAGCGTTGGCTACGTCGCTTGCTTCCGCCCGTGTTGGGCGTCGGTTATGGTGCATGCTTTCGAGCATTTGTGTTGCGACGATGACGGGTTTCATTTTTTCCCGGCAGACTTGGATGATTCGTTTTTGGGCAACGGGGGTTTCGGCGACATCGATTTCGACTCCCAAGTCACCGCGAGCGACCATAATGCCGTCTGCGGCTTCGACGATTTCTTCGAGGCACTGTAGGGCTTCGCGTTTTTCAATTTTTGCGATGACCATGGAGTTAGCATCCATGGAGGCCAAGAGGTTTTTGAGTGAAGCGACGTCTTGTGCGGAGCGCGCGAAGGAGAGGCTGATGAAGTCGATATCGTTCCGAGCGGCCCATAGGGCGTTATCGACATCTTCGGGGCGCATGGAGGAGACGGAAAGAGAGACTCCTGGCAGGTTGATACCTTGTCGGGAGCGAATGGTGCCGCGAACATTGACGACGCACCGGAGTCGATCGCGTGACTTGTCGATCACTTGCATGGAGATCGTGCCATCGGCGAGCATGACACGGTCTCCGATTCCGACTTCGTCGATCAACTTGGTATAGTTGCTGGTCAATTCGAGGGGGTTGTCGGATTGTTGTCCACGGATGAAGCTTAGTTCTTGTCCGATATCGACTTCGAGTGGGTCTTGGACGAGTTGTCCGAGTCGGATTTTTGGGCCGGCCAGATCGAGAAGGATGGCGACGGGGAATCCTACTTGTTCGCGGACGGCGCGGATTTTTCCTAGGATGCGTGCGAAGTCTTCTTGTTTCCCGTGAGCTGCGTTGATTCGAAAAACGTCGACTCCTTGGAGAACCAGTTCTGCGAGGATTTTTTCATCTTCGCAGGCGGGACCGACGGTTGCGACAATTTTCGTACGTGCTTCGCGAAGAGTGTTTCTTGACATTGGATCCACTTGGTTGATAGGAACAGTAAGGCAAAAACGTGATCGCGTTGCGTATACACATCTTGAGGCATCGAATCATTGCATCTGCTCAAGAGGATGTATGACTCGAGGTGGAAGTGTATCAGCAACTCGAGTGCTGATTTATCCGCCTTGAGGGTAATCTACTTTGGCGAAAATCATGCGGCCGGCTTGCGTTTGTAGGGTGCTCGTGACGGCGACTTGGACGGTTTGATTGATTTTGTCGCGTCCACCTTCGATAACAACCATGGTACCGTCATCGAGGTATCCGACACCTTGGTCGTGTCCTTCACCGGGTTTCACGATTCGGATTTGGAAGGCTTCGCCTGGAAGGTACTGGGGTCTTAGTGATGCGGCGACTTGATTGAGATCGATGACTTCGACGTTGTGCAGTTTTGCTACTTTGTTGAGGTTGAAGTCGCCGGTGAGAAGTTTTCCATCGAGGTGTTTTGCGAGGAGTACAAGTTTCATGTCGACAGGTTGTCCGGCGAATTCCGGAAGTTCGGTGTCGTACATCATGAAGTCGAGTTTTTCGCTGGATCGGATTCTGTTGAGGATATCGAGTCCTCTGCGACCTCGAACGCGTTTGAGTTTGTCAGAGCTATCCGCGATGGCTTGTAGTTCCATCAAAACGAAGCGGGGCATGACGAGACGGTTATCGAGGATATTTGTTTCCGAGAGTTCGGCGAGTCTGCCGTCGATCACGCTACTGGTGTCGAGGACTAGGGGTTTGATACCTTTGAAGTCTCGTGCGAACTCCACATAGGGGATCACGAAACGGAAGTCGTCTTTGGTTTGCAGCAGGAGGCTAACGCAAGCGTAGCATAGGGTGATAAGAATTCCTAGAGAGATGTAGGAGCTGTAACTGTTGTTTCCGCCTGCATTGATAAAGGGTGCGAGGGCGAGGGTAAGCAGGTTGGTGAAGATCACACCGATCAGCAGTCCGAAGTAGACGGCGGAGATGACTTCGATACGTTTTCGAGGTACGAACAGATCGATGGCGATGACGGCGAAGGCGGAGAGTAGGACTCCGGAGAAGAGGACGTAGGGCGCGATTACATTTTGTTGATCTGGGTCGGAGGGGATTCTGCCGATGGAGGATTGGGCCAAGGAAGCCCCGATGCTGGCTGCTGCGACGACGAAGATGATGCGCAGGATGGTCAGGGCCACCGAGTCAGCGAATGGGGAGGCTTCCCGTTTTCCGGACGAATCGAGGCGCGTGGTATCCACGAGGTGGCTTTTCCGTAACTGCGTGAGGGCTAAAGAGTTTCAGGTCGAGGGGAGGGAGGAGACAATTTGGACTTGGTACTGCATTTTACCTGGCTGCATTCTACTTGGGAAATGGAAGGGAGGGCGTCGTCGTCTTTTTGTTTCCGGTGGAGTTCGGTCCGTAGTTCTGTTTATACGGAATGTAGGGTTTGCTTTATAAGCTTGGGTTGAAGATTGGTTTGCAGGATTAGAGGGGAGGGGGGGCGATGCAAGGATTGGAGAGGGTGCCGATGGATTCGATTTCAACTTCGATACGGTCACCTGGTTTGAGGAAGACTTGAGGAGATCTGGCCACACCGACACCTGCGGGGGTGCCTGTGAAGAGGAGGTCACCGGGTTCGAGTGTAACGACTTGGGAGAGGTAGCTCAGGAGCATGGAGGGTTGAAAAATCAGTTCGGCAGTTGAGGAGTTTTGCATTGTCATGCCGTTGAGTCGAGAGACAACGCGGAGGTTTGAGGGGTTCGGAATTTCCGATTTGAGGGCGATAGCGGGACCGATTGGGGCGAAGGTATCGAAGGACTTGCCGAGGAACCATTGTTTGCCGGGTTTTCCCTTTTGCCAATCGCGAGCGGAGACATCGTTTCCGGCGGTGTAACCGAAGATAGCATCGGAGGCTTGGGATTCGGTTGCGCGCGAGAGTCGTTTTCCTACGACGACAACGAGTTCTGCTTCGAAGTCGACTTCGTGGCTGATAGGCGGGATGACGATAGGTGCGTTTGGACCGGAGAGGGTATTGATGGACTTGTTAAAGACGATGGGTTCATCGGGGATTGGCGCGTTGGTTTCGATGGCGTGGTCGCGGTAGTTCAGGCCGATGCAGAGAATTTTGCCTGGTCGATCGATGGGGGAGAGAAGTTCGATTGGTGCGTTGATCGCAGGTGTGGATTGGCAGAGTTTGGCGATTTGAGGTGCGAGGGTGGCCCAGTGTTCGATCGCCTCGCGGGTGGAGGTGGGAAGGGAGGGGTCTGCGGCGCGAAGGTCTTGGACACCTTGGGACGACTGCCAACCCCAGGATGAGGAGTTATCAGGGTAGCGAAAACGCACGAGCATGTTTGGGGTCTCGGTTGGATTTGACGTGTAAGCGATACGAC
>JBIJCS010000007.1:0-33106 GCA_044344575.1 Pirellula sp.
GTTAGTGGGGCGAAAGACGGTCGAGCCGGCAACGAGGTTTTCGGGATTGGCACCGGGGAATTCTTCGATCGTTGGGGTGATTTCGGCGACGGTGACGTATCCCGTGGCTTCGACAAATGCTTTGTACTGAGCGTTGGTCACTTCGGTGGCATCCATCCAGAAGGGATCGACGTAGACGCGGTGAACGGGTACGGCGTCATTGGTGATTCCGGGCAGACCGCAGAGGGATTCGCTGCGATAGTCGCTACCCATGGAGAATTCTCCGCCGGGAATCCAGACCATGCCGTCTGGGGCTGGAGCTGGAGTTTTTTCGGTAGCAAGGCGTGTAGGTTGGAAGCGACCGGAGGCGAGTCCTGGATCTGTCGAAGCTGTAGTGGTGCTCCGTGCAGAGGTGGTCGCGTTTGGTTTGCTATTGGGGCCGAGCAAGGCGAGTAGTCCGGCAGCGGATCCGACCCCGGCACCGAGAAGGACCCAGGGAAGCCAGTTGGAGGGGGAGTTTCGATTGGCAGTTTTGCCAGTACTAATTTTTTTCATGGTTCCGATGGGAGAAAGAATGCACCAACACCGTAAGGCCGTTAGCGTTCCTTGAGGGCTTTGACGCTGCGCATGGCACGTCCGAGGAAATCTTGTTTGCTTTCCTTGGGCTCTAAGTAGATCGGTGTTCCGATGGAGATGGAGCTAAGCAGGGGGACGGGCATGAACTCACCGCGTGGGAGGATACGGTTCATGTTATCCATGTAGACCGGGACGAGTTCGAGGTCCGGTCTTTTTTTCGCAAGGTAGTATAAGCCGCTTTTGAATTCGCCCATTTCTCCATCGATCGCTCGACTACCTTCGGGGAAGACGATCAGAGAGTAAGTGGTGCCGATTTCTCGGAGCATCAATTCGACGGGGCTTTGATGGACTTTGATTTCTTTACGATCGATCAGAATCGCGTTGAAAGAGCGGGCGAGGAACCGGCGAAAGGGGCTTTGGCCCCAGTAGTCTTGAGCGGCGACGGGGCGAGTGAGTTGACGTAATTGGCCGGGGAGGCAAGCCCACAGTACAACCGCGTCGAGGTGGCTGGTGTGATTGGCAAAGTAGACGCGTTGGCGTGTATCGGGTTCAGCACCGACCCAGCGAACGGTAAATCCACTTACTAGTTTCGCCACGAGCGCGAGGCTTTGGCCCGTCAGGCGGCACCAAGGTGAGGCACTGTCGGAAGGTGGCAAAAGGGCTCTGCGGGGTGGAAAGTCGATGAACGCAGCCACTGGGGCTCCATGGACGCACAAGCGTCGCATTGGCAAGGGATTGACATCGAGGGTTCGAGCGGGGGCTAAACGCGTAAGTCCCCGGGCCAGAGTTCGAACCTGACGTCTTTCGAATTATGCTCCAGGGGGTGTGGAAAAGCAATCGCAGGTTGGAGGAATGCCTTTACCGTTCGGTTTAAATACCCAGGGTGGCTTGGGGGTATTCTGGGTGACTGGTTTATTGGGCGGCACTGCTCGAGCCATTGGGGCTGGCACCGATTCGCATGTTTCTCGGGAGTGGGCGTGCGGCGGAGAGGAAACCTTCTTGGAAGAGTTGATCGCGGAGGGTACGGTATTCGGAGAAACTCTCGGGGTAGACCCAGACGGTAACGGTGGTGTGTCCGGAGCGGCTGGCATCGAGTTCGGTGCGAAGCCGTCCGCCGGGTCCAAGGCTTTGTGCGACGGACTCGTGGAAAATTTCTGGGGTGGGTTCCAGTTCGAAGCGTTCGAGTTCGACCATCCTCCCCATAGCGGCGACGCGTCCGTCGCTCATCAAGCCGGCTTTGGATAGGAGTCGGTATCGCATCATGAAACCGTCGATAGGGCCGAGAGTATCTTCGATTTTTGGCCGGTTAGCTTGTCTGGCTACGCTGGTTCGAACTTGGGATTTAAGTTGTTCGATGAGTGTATCCCAGGGGATAACGGTCACGCGAGAGTCGCGCAACATCACATGGATTTCTTTCCCGAAGACCGTTTTTGCCATCGGTGTTGGCAGGTGTTGCAGGGCGACGACTGGGCGTTGGGATTCGGGCAGTTGACCTTGTTGTTGGTTGATTTTCTCCAGTTCGGCGGAGAGTTCTGAGAGTTTGTTGTCGAGGGCGAGGGATTGTTGTGATTGGGTATCTAGTTGTCCGACCGTTTCGTTTAATTGGTGTTCGACCACGGTTTTTTTGTCGACGAGCGTCAAACGTTCAGCGTTCCGGTAAGCGACTTCGACGTCGTACTTTCGGAGTTCGTCGGAGAGGCTTTCGAGATCTCGTTCGAGATTTTTTGCGACTTCAAGTGGTGCTTTTAAGTCGTCTATTTTTTCTTGTTGTGTTTCCTTCGCGAGGGATTTCGCTGAGGTGTATCCACGTGCACCGACAATAACGACGAGGATGATCATGATACCGACGAGGTTTGCGATGGTATCCATGAAGGCGTCTTCGCCAATCCCGGCTTCGTCACTATTTCGTCGCGTCATAGGAGGAGTTAGCGTTTGGGGTTTTGTGGAGTAGGAGTTGATTGCTGGGCGGTCAGAGGCTGGATTTGCAAGATTGCGCCGCTGGAGTCGAGCAAGCGTTGGAGGCGTGATAGGCTCTTTTGGGCATCGGAAGCGGTCTCTGCGGTGAGTGCAGGAGTCCAGTACCCCCCGGGTAGCGAGGGGCCCCAGGACTCCACGCGATCTCGTATCGCCTCTTTCAGCTTGGCCCCGGCGACTTGTGGCCCTTCTTCCAGCAAGATTTCTGTATCGTACTTCGATGGATTCTGTTCGTTGCGTAGGAGCCAGCGGTCATCGAGCACAATGATTCGAATGGGGCGTGAGACGGGAGTCGAACGGTTATCCATTCGAGTTGTTGCCCAGTCTTTTCCGGCAGTTACGCTGATTGGTTTCAGGTCACCATCAGGCGTACGATTCGACGACCGATTCGAAGAGCTGTTTTTGGTTCCGTTGGATTGAGATTCAGATGGGCGTTTGTTCCAGGGCTGTGCATCGTTTGCATCTTGTTTCATTCCGTATTCGCGCAGGGCAGCATTTTGATGGGCTTGTGCGTCATCCGGGACGAGGTTTGATGCTCCCATTGCGGAGCCAGCAGCGGCCCCCGACGAGAAGCGATTGGCGTTGGACGCGGGATTGGTTGATTGGGCGCCATTAGGCGTAAGCGACCCTGACTCGGACATTCCCTCGCCTTCGGCACCGTTCCCCTGGTTCGCCCCTTCCCTGTTTCTTTCGCTTTTACTTTCGCTGTTACCTTCGCTCGCCCTTTGCTTGTTCCCTTCTTCTCCGCTGGTCGCTTTGATGCTGGGGGAGTAAGCACTCGGATTGCTGGCGAAGGTATCGCTTGTGTCTAGGAGCTTGTCGGCGTTGGGCGATCCCGCTTGTGGGTAGGGATTGGCTGGGGAGGTTGCAGAAGGGTTCGCTGTTGCATTCGCTTTGGGGGATTGCATGGTGACGAAATCGCGGCTGGAGGCACCACGGAAAGTGGGGGAGTTATTTCCTTGCATTTGGACTTCTCGGAGCATTTTCCAACGTCCATTTTCCGACTCGGCTTCGTCTCCCCAATTGCTTTGGCCATTCGAAGCCGATAGAGAGTTCGAGGGGATCGTAGCTGATGAGGTCCCCTGCCCTGCCCCATCGGAATGCACTGCGGCTTCGTCATCCCAGGTGTTGGAACTGTGTTCAAGTTCAAAAGGATCTCTACGGAAGCGTGCTGGCAAGCTTGCTACGAGCGCAGCTTGGCGTTCGCGTGCGATCGCAAGGGATTTCTGCAATTCATTTTCGAGTCCTTGTACGCCTGGAGGAAATACGAGGTCTCGATCTGCTTCAACGAGTTCGTATCCATACTGATCGTCCCAGCCGGACATTGCAGCGCGAGCGAGTGCGTAGGTGTGGATGCCGTCTGGGCGAACAATAAGAAGTGGATAGGGTGGAGTTGTAATTCCGTACGTTGTGTCTTTGGCTTGATAAGCAGTTCGCAGAACGCGAAGTGCGGCATCGAGAGGATTCCCGGGGCCGTGGGGTGGAGCTAGTTCTTGGAGCGTTAGTTTGATTCCCTCAGGTTGAATGACTAGTCCATCGGCTCGGCATTCGAGATAGACTGGACGACGGGCGGTACCGTTGGGGCCTTCGTATGGGATGATAGAGAAGGCGGGTGGTTTATCTTTCCGTTCTTTGATAATTTTCGATAGTTCGTCTTTTTTCTTTGCGAGTTGTTCTTCGAGAGTGGCGATTTTTCGTTCTTTGTCTTCGAGTTCGTCGACTGCGGTTTGCGAGGATGCTTGTTCCGTTTGCGATTTCAGTTTCGAGAGTTCATCCTTTAAGCGTTCGATATGATCTTCGATATGGCTTAGTTCGCGTCGACGCCGTTCCAGTTCTTTTTTGACTCTTTCGCGGCGGGCTTGTAGTTCCTCGGAGATAGAGACGAGGTAATCCGATTGTTCTTTTGCGTTTTCGAGTGTTTCGCCGTATTCGGCTTGTGCCACTTTGTTTGCAGATGCGCGGGAGTGCACCACGGTGACCACGAGGATCAGAACCAGAGCTCCGATCGTGCAAAGGAGCACGGCCAGGAACGGAAAGGTCGACGGACTGAAATCGTTCGCTTTCCTGGATCGTTTACTCATCCGGCACGTCTCTCGTCACGCGAATCCGATGGGGCTGGCGTTGTTGCCGTGAGGGGTTGGAAGGGTAGGATTTGAGGATCGGCAGTGGAAGATGCACCTGTTTCCAGCGAGCTACCAGGAGTTGGCTGCAGGTTTTCTTGTTCAGTGATTTCTGTTGAGAATGCATTCGGATCTGTTGTTGCCGTTCGTCGGCGAACCGTTTGTCGTCCGAGTTGTCCGGAGCGTTGCAGCTGGGAGGTTAGAACCATAACGGCTTCGCTCAAGCTGATGGCAGCTTCTTCGAAGCGATCGACGTCGGTCAGTCGTTCTAAGGTTGCTTGCAAGGGTTGTTGCATCGCTTGAACGAGCTGACTGGATTCGAGGAGTTTTTCGAGAAGTTCCGCATTGCGATTCAACTCTTGCTGTTGTCGGAGTGTCACGCGAGCTTGTTCGGAGATTGTGGTTTGCCATTGTTGTAGCCGCTGGTCGATCTGCATAGCTCCTTCGCTTTGGAGCAGTACGAGATGATTCAAGTCTTCTTGCATCGCGGCGCGGTGTACGGCCATGGCGTCTGTCAACGCTCGGGTAATGGTTTCGATCGCAATGTGTTGAGAATTTTCTGCGAGCGCATTCCACTGCGAGTGGGCTTCGTCTAATTTGGACTTCCATAGATCGGCTTGTCGTTCAACGATCAACTGCATGGAGTCCATCAAGCGATGAGCGATGAGTTTTAGGGAGGCTTCGACATCGCTGGTATCGGAGTGGTCTTGTTCAGAGAGGCAGCGATGTAGGTACGAGGCGGTACCTTGGTCGATGGTATTGAGCAATGAGTCTTCGGCACGTTGGACGACGAATTGCATAAACATCGCAATCATCGTCAATACAAGGCCTACAGCCGTGGTATCGAAAGCGACGTACAAGCCGCTGGTTAGGTTGTTCATAGCGTCTTGCGAACCGCTCGCGAGGGCTTGGGCATCCATTTGTCCGAGGGTATCGGAGATCCCGATGACGGTACCTAAGAAGCCTAACATCGGCATTGCCCAGCAATTGATGCGTACCATCGCTAGGCTTGCATGTTGAGCATCGGCATCGCGATCCGCATTGGCTTGCAAGTCTTCGTCGAGTCGCTGGATTGACCGGCGTTCGACTTGGCGTTCGATCACATTGGCGATCCGTTGACCGTACCACGATTTCTGAACCTTTGCAGGTTGTAATTTCCAGAGGTCTTGGACGGCAATGGCTCGTCGATACGCATCCATGGTCGCAGAGGATTCCCAAGCTTCGCGCTGCTGGACGAGGGAATCCAAGCTAGATTCGGTGAGGGTAGCGAGATGCCATTGTTTCCGAACGGAGAGAAGCTTTTGGAGAAGGACGATCGATGCTGTGCAGAATAGCCAAGCGGAGGCAACGGCAACCCAATGGCACAGGGCATAACGGATCACCATGGGGTGCCGCAGTGGCGGCAGGAGGATTAGGAAATAGAACAGGCAGCAGACGGCAGTTCCGAGCACGACCGCTGGCAGGAGCGATACGCGGAAACTCGGTTCGACTCGTTTAACGGCGTTGTTCAGCATACCAGCGTTCCCTTGGCCTAGTGGTTGGTTCTCTGGGGTGAGGGGGGCACCAAGTGTGTCTTGGGCATTTACTTTCCGGGCTGTGGTCATTTCTGACTTTCCTCACCGCAACGTGGGCTTGTAGCAGGTTTGCTTTGTGGGAGACAACAGCAGCTTGGGTATTTGCATGCATTAATGAAACAAGCGAGCCGTTGCGGGCTCGCTTGTGAAAGTTTCGACGGAAGTCTATTGGTGCTTCGATGGACTAACTTTTCCGTTTAGCGGTTGACTGCGAAACCGAAGGTCAGACCTGGCATCACGAGGTGTTGATTCGTGTCGAAGTTATTTCCTTGACCGAGGGTTGCACCTCGCCAGACACCTTGTCCGAAGTAGATCAGTTGGAAGCCGACTCTCAGATCGATGTGTTTGGTGGCGTTGAAAGCACCTTCGGTTCGCAAGTCGAAACCGACGGGCGTTTCATTGTTCTTGCGGGAGGAGAAGGAGGTTCCGGTGTGATCACCGTCGAACAGAGGTTCATCGCCGATCCCAGGATCTTCTTCGTACAGCGTGGTGGTAACCAGCCGAGTGGTTTCTTGGCTTTGGAAGGTATGACCAGCGAAGACTTTGAAGTCGCTTGACAGGTTCCAGCGTCGGATCTTGCGGAAGTATCGGAAGCCTAACTGCCCGAGGATCATGTCGTTGCGGGACCACACCAAATCGTTTGTGTAGACTTCGGACTCTCCGATGATCGTGGTTGGATCAAGCGGATCGACAGCGAGGAATGTACGGTAATCATCGCTACGTGCTGTGTCGACAAACTTGACGTACCGCAAGCCGATCAGAGGTTCGAGCATTCCACCGTATCGGTAGGGTTCTAGGCGCCAAGTCTTGTTCGCTTCGAAACTAGCATAGTTCCCGACGTTGACGCTTTGGAGCACGTCGTAAGTTCGTTCGAGTGTGTACGGATTGTTGTCGAACACAATGGGCCGAAAGAACGGCGGGTCTGCATCATCATCAACCTCGGAGTCGGTGAATCCGTTGAGACGCAGTTGTTCGTAGCCGTTGTAAACGTTTGGTCCGTTGACGTTTTGGTAGGAGAAGGACCAACCGCTTTCGCGGCGATTCATCCAACCGAAATCCCAACGGTTACCCCAGGTAGCGTCCATCACGTAGGTATCACCACGATTTTCAGGCCGGCTAACTCCGGTGTACACGCGATCGTATGTTAAATACAACCCGTGTGGGGCTCGTTGCCGAGCGGTTAAGTCTTCAACGTCTTGTAGCTGCATGGGAGCGAAGAGCTGCCAGTCAGGATCGAAATCTATGGGTTCGGAGAACGGATGGTAACCGCTATCGGCGAAGCCCAGCTGGCCAGCCATGGCTGCCGCTGCAAGCACAAACGTTCGCAAAGTTCGTTGCAAAATGGACATAGTCAATTTCCCACCGTTCCTCTAAGTTCCTGGCCCTGGAATCCATGTATCCAAGACGCACCAGATCGGTTTGTGCTGCTAGTATCGGAACTGTCGCTCGGTGAAATTGAGTCGGTTTAGGTAAACCGTATCGAAAAATCCGTACCATCCGCAAAGTCGGAATGCTAGTATTGGTTGGATAATAGGGGCAAAAAGCCTGATTTTCCAGGGATTTGAGCGTTGGCTTGCCGTTGCATGTACAGTTTAGCTATCGAGTACGGCAACTTTGTGAAGAATAGAAAGTCTTCGCTGAGCTCGTCAAAGAGTGGCTGTGACGAAGATGTTGTTGGTTGCTACGATAGGTTTAGGCTGGTCCGAGTGGACTACTTTATGGGAGGGCGAGCGTTGTCTGAGTCAATCGAAACAGGTGGTGAATACAACGCAAGCGGTGAGGTGCCTGGGCTGAGTAATCAGGGATTGCGAGCACGGCGGGCAGATTTGCCGATCGATGTTCGGGCGATGCAGGGCGTTTGGCTGTTGTTGGGTTCGCTCGGTGTCTTTTTTTTCGCGAGCATACTACTGTATGTAGTTTACATCGCCTTGCGACTGCAGTCGGATCGGGTGATTACGCAGCGTTTGGTTTTGCCCTGGAGTTTTCTGCCATCGACGTTGCTTTTGGTGGGAGTGTCGGTCTGCTTGGAGTTAGGATTGCGGGCAGCGAGGCGGGATCGGCATCGCTTGGTGAAGAAGTTGGTGGTTGCAGCTTGTGCGATGGGAATTGGGTTTTTGTTTGTGCAGTCTGACGGGATGAATCGACTATTGATTGGTTTAGCCGATGCGCCGACGCGAAATGAGAGTGCGTATGGTTACACGTTTATATTGGCATTTTTGCATGCCGCGCACGTGGTGGGTGGCGTGGTAGGACTATGGTGGACGGCGCGCAATGCAATCGCGGATCGATACGATCATGAGCGCACGGTTGGATTATGGTTTTGTACGCTGTATTGGCACTTCCTCGACATCGTCTGGTTGATGCTTTTGGTAAGTTTTTGGATTGCGTTGGTGCTAGTCAACGGGCGCATTGGGGCTTAGCGTTCATCGGTTCAGGTACGGTTACGCTTGGGGGATTCGCAAGTGCCCTGCGAGCTATTCGTCTAGCTATCGGCGAGCTGTCGGTTGACTATCGACGTGTTATTCTGGGGGTGACTTGGCTTTCCGCATCCAGACGCTGTTGCCTTTATCGTTGTATTTGGCTTCCGTCATCAGTTCGCGGATGAGCATCACACCGCGACCGCGAGGTTGGTCAAGATGTTCGTCGATAGTTGGATCTGCGACGTTTTGGTGATCGAAGCCATCCCCTTGGTCGGTCACTGAGAGTTCCACAGAGTCTTCGTAGATTGAATAGTGGACATGAACTTGTTTATTGGGGTTTTTTTTATTTCCGTGTTCGATCGCATTGACCACGGCTTCCTCAATCGCCATTTGGATGTGAAAGACATCGCGGCCTTCCCAACCGGCTTGTTCGATCGCGGCCATGAGAGCCTCGATGGAGGCATGGCCTGCATCGAGGTCGCTGGGCAGATGCTGGTTGTAAGACCAAATCGGTTGCCGACTGCTCATTCCAAGCACCCCTTGGAGTACGGGTACGCGCTAGAGTTTGAAGGCAGCGAGTGCGTCTTCTTGGGTTTTACGCAAATCGAAGACTCGGTCGAGTCGTGTGATGCGGAAAACCTCTTCGATTTCGGGACGCAGGCAGCAGAGTTTCAATCGCCCGGCTGCGTCTTTGACTTTTTTATTCAGCGAGATGAGTTTGTTCAAAGCCGCGCTGGACATGAATTCAACGGTATCGAAGTTCAGGAGCAGCATATTCTTCTTTTCGACGGTAACCAACGCGGTGAGTTCATCGCCGAGTTGCTCGATGGTTCCAGAGTCGACAATCTTTTTGTCCACGAAACGAACGATGGAGACTCCGCCGTCTTCCATTACATTGATGCGTCGATAGGTTGCCATCGAACAGCCTTCTAAATAGTACTAAAAGAATTGTGAAAACGTCGCTTGATAGCGTAAACCAAGCGTGGGTAACTGGCAATCGATTCCCGGGGGAGTGAATGCCGTTTTCCTGCGGTTTTCTAGGTTGTGTGTAGGTTGTGTGGTTTTGCGTGCTGTGTTGTTGGGCGGATTATATTTTAGGTAGGGAGTACCCTAGGCAGATACCGGCCAAGATGGCAGAAATCCAGAAGATCAGGACCGTATTGGTCAATCTGCGTTCTTTCATGCGAGAGAACATGTAGTAAATCGCGTAGGGTGGGATCAAGCATAGCACCAATTGTTTCCATGATTCTTTGATGGCACCGAACGCGATTGCGAGCCAAGAAAAGAGTGCCACGAGTGCGGCTCCTCCGCCGACGGAGAAGGCGAGGACAGGGCCGTAGGCTGCACGTTGGAGTTTTGCGATTGGGGCAATGCTCGACGTTTGGCCGGAGGTATTCACGTCCATTTTCAGGAGGATAGCGGTCATCATGAAGAGGACACCAAGGATGATCGCGAGCATCATCCACCAAGGCATTCCTGATGAAAGGAGCCTTTTTTCGGTTTCGGATTCCCTTTTCATGCTTTCGGCGGCTTCCACGAGCCGCAGATCGCCGAATTCCTTGACTTCTACTTGGAATCCCTCGATTTTCGAACCAGATTCGAGGTTAAAGCCGCAGCCGACACAAATGGCAGTCCCGGGGGGTAAGACACGGTCGCAGGAGGGGCAGAAGTTTCCTTCGCGTTTCTTTAGTCCTGCGGATTCGAAAAGGTTGCTAAGGGCATCCGGTGCCTTGGGCGCGGCAGTCTGAGGGGATTTGGGCGTGGTTGCAGGTTTTTTTGTAGGGGCCGCAGGGACGGAAATCGCTTGTTGGCACTTGGTGCATTTAACCCTTTTCCCGGCTGCGGCGTCTGGGACGCTGAGGTTAGCGCCGCACTGGCAGGTTACTTTTAGTGGCATTTTCCGGCCCCTTACTAAATCCACGAAAGAAATTGGCGAGCGAGATTTTTCGATTGCGCCCCGCGGCTTGTATACCGCGTGGCTAATATTCTGACTTGGGGCAGTAGGGTTCACAATGCCCAAGCTTAGGGTACTGGGGGATTTTGGATCGGAACGGGACGGGGAGTGATTCCCTGGCACGCGAATTGCTCCATTGGGAGTCTTGAAACTTTCGTATGCCTTTTTGGCGTATCCCATGAATCGTTCGTTTTGACTACGGAGTTGTGTAGATGGCTGCTGCTAAAGAGAAGAGCAAGGTCAAGCTGGTGCCCTTGGGGGATCGCATCGTGGTTCAGCGTGAGGTTTCTCAAGAGAAGACGGTTGGTGGGATTTATCTGCCCGACAGTGCCAAGGACCGTCCCACGCGTGGCAAGATCATCGCCGTAGGTGATGGTCGGGTCTTGGAGAACGGCAGTCGCAATGCGTTGCAAGTGAAGGTTGGGGATCATGTCCTCTTCACGAGCTATGCCGGCGAGTCGATCGAAATCGACGGCGAAGAGTACCTGCTGATGAACGAGACCGAAGTCTTGGCTGTCCTCGGCTAATTGCCGTCCTTTCAACGAAAAAGAACCCTCTACAGGAGCAAATCATACTATGGCAAAGATCATTGCATTCGATCAGGAAGCCCGGGAAGCGATTCGTCGGGGCGTGAGCAAGTTGGCTCGCGCGGTGAAGGTAACCTTGGGCCCTCGTGGTCGCAACGTTATTCTTCAAAAGTCTTTCGGCAGTCCAACGGTTACGAAGGACGGTGTGACAGTCGCCAAGGAAATCGACTTGGAAGATGTCTACGAGAATATGGGTGCTCGGATGGTCCGTGAAGTCGCTTCGAAGACGAGCGACGTCGCGGGTGACGGCACGACGACTGCAACGGTGATGGCTGAAGCGATTTTCAACGAAGGCCTCAAGGCTGTGGTCGCGGGTGTGAATCCGATTCAGATGAAGTCCGGTATTGAGCGAGCTGTTTCGGATATCACCGAAAAGCTTCGCAAGATGTCGATCAAGATCAAAGACAAAGCTGAAATGGCTAATGTTGCGACCATCGCAGCGAACAATGACCGTGCAATTGGTAACTTGCTCGCAGATGCCATGGAGCGCGTTGGCAAGGATGGAGTTGTAACGGTCGACGAGGGCAAGAGCTTGCACGATGAGCTCGAATTCGTCGAAGGTATGCAATTCGATCGTGGTTATCTTTCGCCTTACTTCGTAACCGATTCGGGTGCGATGGAATGCGTTCTCGAAGATGCTTATATCTTGGTCTTCGAGAAGAAAGTGTCGAACATCAAGGAACTAGTTCCTGTTCTCGAGCAAGTCGTGCAACAGAACAAGCCTTTGTTGATCATCGCTGAGGACGTTGAAGGGGAGGCTTTGGCAACCCTCGTGATCAATCGTCTCCGTGGTACGCTCAACGTTGCAGCGGTCAAGGCTCCTGGCTACGGCGATCGTCGCAAGGCCATGATGGAAGATATCGGTATCTTGACCGGTGCGATCCCTGTCTTCGAAGCTCTCGGCAAGAAGCTTGATGCATTGACTCTTTCTGACTTAGGTCGTGCGAAGAAAGTGATCATCGACAAAGACAACACCACGATTATCGAAGGTGCTGGCAAGGCGAGTGAGATCAAGGCGCGTATCGACCAGATTCGTCGCGAGATCGACAACACGTCGAGCGACTATGATCGCGAAAAGCTCGAAGAGCGACTTGCAAAACTCGCTGGCGGTGTTGCGAAGGTCAATGTCGGTGCTGCCACCGAAAGCGAAATGAAGGAAAAGAAGGCTCGTGTTGAAGATGCCTTGCATGCAACCCGCGCTGCGATCGAAGAAGGAATTCTTCCTGGTGGTGGCGTTGCCTTGCTTCGTGCTTCGACGCAAGTCACCCCGGGTGAAGATTTGTCGCAAGACGAAGTGACCGGATACAACATTGTCTTGCGTGCTTGCCGCGCTCCGTTGACCATGATTTCCAACAATGCAGGCCAAGACGGTGGCATCGTTTGTTCGAAGGTTGCGGAATCGAAGGGGAACGTTGGTTATAACGCTTTGACCGGTGTCTACGAAGACTTGGTTAAGGCTGGTGTAATCGATCCGACGAAGGTAACTCGCACCGCGTTGGCAAACGCAGCATCGGTCTCGACGTTGTTGCTCACCAGCGATGCGTTGATTGCTGAGAAGCCAAAAGATGATGGCAAGAAAGGTGGTCACAGCCACGACCACGACATGTACTAAGCTCTTTTGAAGTCTTAGACGGTACCTTTAGATGAAGCGTACAAACGAACCCAAGCGAAAGCTTGGGTTTTTGTTTGCCATTCTTTGGACGGTCGGTTTTTTATGGAATTATGCTTGGGCTAAGATTGCACCATAGAGCGATCGAATTTGCTGAGTCATGATTTCGTGTGGGAAGATTTCTTTGCAGCGTTGTTGTCCTTCAAGTCCAAAGCGGGTGCGGAGGCTTGGATCATTCGCGAGTGTTAGTATGGCGGTTTGCAGTTCGTGAATGGACTTTGGTGGCAAAAGGAATCCGGTCTTTTCGTGGAGGACGACTTCTTTTGCGCCATCGATGTCGTAGCTAACAACGGGTTTTCCGGCAAGCATTGCTTGGGGCAAGGCTCTTGCAAGTCCTTCGCGTAGGGAGACATGCGCGAGCAAATCCATGGCGGAGATCCATTTTGGGATTTCGGTGGGTGGAACGAGGCCGGTAAAAAGAAAGTGGCTTTCGAGTCCATGGGTAGCAATGGTTTTCTCGATTGCGGATCGCAGGGAGCCGTCCCCGACGAGCAAGAATTTGATATTGGGGTTTGCGGCCACGATTGCTGGGGCTGCTTGCAGTAGGTATTCGTGTCCTTTGAGATTGAATAGTCTTGCAATTTTTCCGACGACGATATCGGATGGTTGCAATCCTAGTTCTTGGCGAGCTTGTGCGCGCATTTGGTCGGCTTGGAGAAATGGTTCGACATCCATGCCGCTATAGATGGTTACGAATTTCTTTCGTGGGGCGACATTCGCGTCGACCATTAGATCGGTCATGGCATTGGCGACGCTGATCAATTTGTGGCATCGTTTAGCGGCCCAGCGTTCGCATTGTTGGAAGGTGGTGCGAGCAATCCAGGGTTGGTAGGGGTGAAAGGGTGCTCCGTGGACGGTATGTACGACACATGGGATACGCAGAGACCAGGCAGCAGCACGCCCTAGCACTCCAGCTTTTGCGCTATGCGTATGTACGACATCGGGGCGCAATTCTTTGAGGAGGTTTCGCAATTTGCGGTAGGCGACGAAGTCGGTCCAAGGGCGAATGGAGCGGATCAGTTCCGGGACTAACGCAATGTTGAGATCGGGATCTGAGAATTTCTCCAGTAAGGATCCTTCGGCTCCGAGACTAGGGCCGGTGATCAGTGTGACTTCATCGCCGTAGATTCGTGAGAGGTCCAAGCAGTTGAAGCGTGTGTTTTCTTGCGCGCCGCCGACAATCATGCGAGTAATGATATGGACGATGCGCATGATCGATGAAGTAAAGGTAGGCTTGAACGCAGTGGTTTGATTTCTGCATTTAGGGAGTATGAGTTACGCGAAACGGAGCAAGCCGTAACGTTTCTTTCCGATGCGTAGGATTAAGTAATCACCTGCTAGGTCCGCTTCGTTAAGAATTCGATCAGGCGTAGTGACTTTTGTATTGTTCACGTTTGCTGCTCCTTCGGTCACGGATCGACGAGCTTCGCTTTTGCTGGTTGCAAGGCTGGCGAGGCAAAGTGCGTCGATGATCCCTAGGCCATCGACGAGCCGTTGTCGAGGGACTTCTTGGCTGGGAACATTTTGGAAAATGGCGTTCAGTTGATTTTGCGTTAGCGAGGTTAGTTCAGCACCGAAAAGGAGTTTCGTGGCGTGCTGAACGGCTTGTAGTTTTTCTTCGCCGTGTACCAATCGAGTAAGGGACTGTGCGAGAAAGTTTTGGGCAGCTCGTTCGTGTGGTTTGTCGCGAAGGGAAAGTTCGAGATCTCGGTATTGTTCTTCTGTGACATCGGAAAGGAAGCGTAGCGTCATCAGCACATCGGCATCGGCAACGTTGATAAAGTATTGGTAGAACTCGAAGGGGCTTGTACGGTCAGCGGAGAGCCAAACGGCCCCTTTCTCGGTTTTGCCCATTTTCTTTCCATCGCTGGTGGTCAGCAGTGGGCATGTTAATCCGAACAGGTGCTTGGAGAGCATCCTTCGGCCCAGATCGATCCCGGCGGTGATATTTCCCCATTGGTCGCTACCGCCGATTTGCAGCAAGCAGTTTTTGTTTTTGGCGAGCACGACAAAGTCGTAGGCTTGCAGGAGCATGTAGCTAAATTCGGTGTAGCTCAAGCCGCTATCGGTTCGTTCGAGGCGACTTTTTACGGAGTCTTTCGTGAGCATCACGTTGATCGGGAAGTTCTTGCCGACATCGCGTAGGAAGTCGAGGAAAGAGAAATTCTGCATCCAGTCGAAATTATTGACGACGATAGCGGGATTGGATCCGGAGAAGTCGAGGAATTGTTCCATTTGGGATTGGATTCCGCGAACGTTTTCCGCTAGGGCATCTTTGGAAAGCAGTTGTCTTTCGTCGGATTTGCCGCTGGGGTCACCGATCATTCCGGTAGCACCGCCGACGAGAGCGATTGGCTGATGGCCCGCTTGTTGGAAGCGGCGCAGCATCATCAGAGGTAGGAGGGATCCGACGTGAAGTGAATCAGCTGTGGGGTCGAATCCTGCGTAAACAACGGTGGGTTTACTGAGTTGTTCTCGGAGTGCATTTTCGTCGGTTGACTGATGGATGAGCCCTCTCCAGTGGAGCTCATCCAGGATGGATTTCGAGTTCGCAAGCATATCTAGAATTGGATCTTGTATTTATCGGTCATCACGCGGCGCATATCCGCGATGGACTGTTCTAACTGAGCCATCAATTCCTTGAAAGAGGAGTTCCCGCGGGCTTGCCCCATCTGATAGTACTTCACGGGAGAATTTGGATCGACGAAGTTTCCGCCGTAGCTTCCGTAGTTGCCATATCCATAACCGTATCCGTACCCACCCGAGCCGGCGAAGGTACCTCCGGCGGTGGCTGTGGAGAATCCGCTTGTGCCGGCGTCGTTGGCGACGGCAGCAGCGCCTTGGGCGATATTGACAAGTTGCATCGACATCATGTTATTGCGGAGTGCTTTGGCGACTTCGGCGCCGAACATGACCATTTGAGGATCGACATCGAGGGTGGGAAGTTCATCGATACGGTTAGCCATGTTGCCGTTCCATTGGGCGCGTTCTCCGGTGTTATTGGCGGAGTAGTCGCGTACTCGATGGACGGTGTTGACGACTTTTTTGAAGTAGTTTTTGGTATTTTCCGCGATGACGCTTTCGCTCGTTGGAGCGGAGGGAGTTGCGGCTGGGGAGCTAGGGGCAGTGGAGGCTTCTACGGAGGAGGAGCCGCGGTGCACGGTGAACATGCCGAGCAAGTCATCGAGGGTTTGTGCCGAGATGGGGCCGCTGAACACAAAGGACTTTGCGCCGTCATTCACGCTAACTTTCCAGTTCGCATATTCGGCCAAAGCGATTCCGCGTGCTGAGAGAACTTCGGCAAAGAATTCTTTTGCGATTGGTTGCAGTTCGGTGGCTGGTGAGTTGAATTCGATCGAGACCGTCGCATTGAGTGCGTCTTTTGCGACTTGGATGGAGATCCCTTTTAGATCGGCGATCGATTTCGCGACCGCTTGCAAATTACGACCGTTCAGAGATTTTGCATTCGGTAGTTTGTCTTTGAGGACTTCCGCAGAGATGACATCTTCGAGGTCTACGGCGATGATTGTCGAGACATTATTCAATTCGGTCGCGGCCCATCGTTGAAGGTATGGGCTGATGACATTGCTGCGATCTTTTTTGAGCCACTGGCCGACGAACTTACGATCGGCTGGTCGCACGATCGACAGGACGTTATCTGCAAGTGGGATCAGATAGCGTTCGTTGGGGGTCCAGATGATCGAGCGCGAGCCCATGGTATCCACGTAGCCCGCCTCTCGTTGTGCTATCGCTTCGGCGGTGGGCATTTTTTCAAGTGCTGCGTACCCAATTTCCCAATCGGGTTGGAGGGCTTCGAGATCGAGTTCGGCGGCGATGCGGACCCGGGTAACGTTGTTCGGAAGGTCGCTTTGCAGAGGGCTTCCGAGCGTTAATTTACGAAGTGCGACCAAGTCACCTTGAACGGTGGCATTGGCCGTTTTTGGACAGGACTTCAGTACGTCGAGCATGGAAGGTTCTGCAGCGAGGCAGGTGGTGGAACTCACGAGCATTGCGAGCTGAAAGCCGGATTTAGCCAGAGTTGCTTTGAGGTTTTTTCGATAAAACATTGTGTCCCTGCTCAAGAAGTAAACTGAATGTCGGTTCGTCTTTGGGTGCTCAGTATCTCTTGAGTCTGAGATGATTGCTAGTACGCGATACGTCGATTGGGGTCAGAATTCGTTGATCGAATGGGAAACTGGGATTTTTGTGGCAAGCCACCCGGAGGGAGGGGATTTAGCTAAACTATACTTCCGGGATGAGTTGAAGGAGTTGGCGAAGAGCTTTGACTTCGGCTTCAACTTGTTGTTGCGTTGGGCGACATTTGGCCACTATCGAGTTGAGCGGTTTTCGCATTCATGCAATCCATCATTCAACGCATACGTGCGGTCTTTCAGCAAGCCTTTGGGCGGACTCCTTTGGAGGAGCGTCTGAAGGACATCCAGCGTCAAGCGAATGCGGTGGCGAAACGGCAGGACATGGCAGGGTTGCGCCACGGCGTGGGAGACTTGCTAGCCAGTTCGTTGCAACTGTGCAACGAGTGTGGCTGGGATCCTTGGGAATTGCTCAGTGATTCGCTGGATCGGATCGAGCACCGGCTCGAGGTTTATCAGAGGCTAAACCGCAAGCAGCGGGTTGCGTTATTGCGGGATGATTTCGATCCGATCGGAAATCATCATCTTGCCATGATTCAAACGGTTCTTGCTTCTGGTGTTGTTGACGCCGTGTGGTTGATACCGACGAATCAGGTGGGTGGGAGTCCAAGTCGGGATCGGATTGCGATGTGCCGTATGGCAACGCACGACATGCCAAGCGTGCGCGTGTGGACTTACGAGCAGGAATCGAATTATCGTGGGGACGATTATCATTTGATCAAGCGGATTCTTGGCGAGCAGAGTCATTCGGAGAGCAGTCATCGGGATAGGATTGACTTCTATTGGATCATCGAGCGTAGTGATGCGGACGAGTTGTCTCGTGCGGTGACTACGGAGCGTGTTGAAGAAATTATCCCGATGCTCGTTTTGGATTCTAAGCCGGCGGTGCCTGTTCTCGAGGGGGCTTGGTATCGTAAGCCGCCTCATGGTTTGTTGCCGATGCATGCGGATGAAGATGCGGTATCGAGCAGTGTCGAGATTCGTGGGTTGCTGGAGCGCGGAGACATTCATTCCGCGAAGTTCTTACCGGCTGTGGTCAGTGCTTATATTCGGGAGCACCGTTTGTACAGTGCTGGGAATGTGGTGATTCCAAGGGAGCGGATCGCCGTATATTCCGATTCGTTCTCACCGCCAACACGCATGCAGCGGGAGGAGGTCAAGCAACTTTTAGCGCAGGGGTTTGACCGCGTGATTATTCATCCTCGCGGCGTGCGTTTCGATCGCGGAGAGCATGAAGTGGCCTTGCCCAGGCACCGCGCTGCGTTGGCTTCGTTAGCATTTCAAGACATGGCCAACGTAGAGGTGAATTATGACGACATCAGCAACGGAACATCCTCTCCATTGCTTGATTTAATTTATCGTTACCAATCTCAGGGGGACGTATGGTTGGTGGTCCATCAAGCTGACTTGGTACGCCAAGGAGGCGGGAATGCTCCGATCCTCGACTATCAAGAGCATGCGCAGCGGCTTTGGAGTGAAGGTAAGTTTGCGATCTTGCAGGATGGTTCGGATCTTGTTGAGGGCTTGGGAAACCAGATTGGCCGCGGTGTTTCTGGAGGCCCGGGTGGTGAGGGAGATGCGTTCAAACTTCCTCCGCATCACCAGTGGGTACGAGTATCGAAAGGGGTTGAATCTTCTGAGTTGCGAGTGGATTTGTATCAAGGTAAGGACATACGATCGCATTTGCATCGCGACGTGGCGGATTACATTGAGCGGCACCGTTTATTTTTGCCTGGTACACCTGGACGAGATGCGAGATTCGAGATTCGAGAGCCGGAGATTTTTGTTGTTTGTGATGAACGCAACCCAAGAGCCGTAGAGTTAGCGCAGCGTTACAGCAAATATGAATCGAGCCACCCCAACATGATCTTAGTCATCGGTGGAGATGGGACGATGCTCAAGGCGATACGTGAGCATTGGCGACGTCGGTTACCTTTTGTTGGATTGAACGCAGGTCATTTGGGTTTTTTAATGAATGCTTCGTTGCCAAGTGTGCTTGAAGGAATCGAGTTGATTTCGCAGTCGTTACCACTCTTGCGAGTGGATGTGCGCTATCCAGATGGTACGCATTCGATGAACTTAGCTTACGGGGATGCTTGGATCGAGCGAGCAGAGGGCCAGGCGGCTTGGTTGGAGGTACGGGTAAATGGAGAGGTGCAATTGGAGAAAGTGGTAGGAGATGGGATGTTGATAGCTACTGCAGCGGGATCGAGTGCTTATGCACGCGCGATGGGAGCCGTTCCGGTTCCTTTGGATTCGCCTTCTTTGATCTTAGCGGGTTCGAATATCTTTCAGCCTCGATTTTGGAGACCGATGAATCTGCCGAGTTCAAGTCAGATCACGTTGACGAGTCTCGATCGGTTAGGGAAGCGACCATTGCGAGCGTTTATCGATGGGCAACCTTTAGGGATTGTCCAGGAGCTCAGCGCGAAGCAGAGTTTAACGGCCAGTGTTGAGCTTGCGTTTACAAAGGAATATGACCCATCGACAAAGCTTCTGAAGTCCTTGTTCCCGAGCGAGTCCTCGTAGAGTTGGTCTAGCGATAATAGAGTGTTCGCAGGGTCTCGAAGGTCAGGAGGGCTTTTTCGGGCAGGCTATCGAGTTCGATCCATTCGTTGTAGCTATGGAGTCCATCGCCGCGTGGTCCGAAGGTATCGATGTTTGGAATTCCGAGAGCTTGTAGTTTATTTCCATCGCTCGCGCCACCGGAGTCTTTCCATCGAACGGTTTGGCCGAGAGTTTCTCCAGCTTGTTCGACGCATTGTTGCAAGTGCTTCGTCGGAGTATCGAGAGTCTTCGGTGGAGCGTGAATACCCCCGTGAAGGTCGATGCGAAAGCCGTGTTCCGGTTTGTTGAATTTGTCGACGGTTTGTTGGCATATTGTTTCCAACCATGATTGATCTTCTGGGGAGGAGATCCGAACGTTGACGCGGAGGACGGCGATATCGGGAACGACGTTGACCGCATTACCTCCGCGCAAACGACCGATGTTGATGGTGACGTTGGGGCGTTTGCCGTTGTAGGCATCGAGTTCTTGGGCGATTCTACAGGCTTGTACAATCGCGTTGCGTCCATCCTGGAAATTCCTACCGGCGTGTGCGGCTTTGCCTCGCACCACGAAGATGAAGGTGCCGGTTCCCTTTCGTGACTGGACCAAACTGCCGTCAGCCATGGTCGGTTCGAAGAGAAAACCGGTTGAGAATTGGGGAGCGATTTCCTTCCAGAGGGATATCGAGGACGGCGAGCCAATTTCTTCGTCGGGGGTTAGTACAAGACTCAGATGGATCTTGGAGAGATCAAGAAATTGTTGTGCAAGCTTGGCGGCGTAAAGCATAACTATGATTCCGCCTTTTGCATCGATGACCCCTGGGCCACAGAGTTTGTTACCGGGCATGGAGAGGCACTGCTGAAATGATTCGCTGGGTTCGTAGACCGTGTCGTAGTGGATAGTCCACAAGCAGCTCGGTCGTTGCGACGACTGGGGCGATCGGTCTGCACCAAGATCCCATCGCAAAGCGGGGCCGGTGTGAAAGGTGGATTCGATTCCTTGATCGTCGACCAGACAGTAGTCCGGCAGGGGGATGCGACGTACCGGAGAATTTAGGACTGCAAACGAGCGTTCGAGCCAATCGGCAGTTTGGTTGAGTCCAGCGACATTTTCCGATCCCGAGTTGATATTGCACAAGGCGATCAGGTCTTCGGTCATGCGTTGTTGGAGTTGTGCTATCCAAGATTGAGGGGTTTGTGGTTTCATGGGAATACCATTCGGAGGGAGAGGCATGCCAAAGGGGGGCGGAGGGCAAAACAGCTATTCAATTATCAGTGTTCGTAGTATCGTAATGTAGTTTTGCGATTGGGGTACAAAGGCTTGAGAAGTTCTTTGTCGGTTATCTGTACCTATTTCTTCCGAAAAGCTATTCGATGGACTTTGAAAAACTCATTTCAGCTCGCCAGTTAACGTTACCGGTCCTCGAAGAGATATTTCGCGTTGCTGAACAAATGCGAGAGGTCTGTAAGAAGCAGGGGCGGATATCGTTATTATCCGACAAAATGATTGGTTTGGTATTTCTTGAGCCAAGCTCTCGGACGCTACTGAGTTTTCAATCTGCCGCGCAGAGGCTTGGGGCAGGTATTGTCTTTATCCAAGGGGTCGGTTCGACGTCGTTTGAGAAGGGGGAGTCCTTGTCGGATGCGATACGTGTTGTCAGTGGCTATTGCGATTTGATCGTAGCGAGGCTCCCGAAATCTGGGGATGCCCAGATTGCTGCGGATGCATCGGATGTGCCGTTTATCAATGCCGGGGATGGCGGAAATGAGCATCCGACGCAATCGCTGGTCGACACGTTCACGATTCGAGAAGAGCTCGGTACCCTTTCGAACCTGAAGTACGCTTTTGGGTTCGACCCGTTGCAATCGCGAAGCATTCATTCGTTGTGTCTAGTTCTCTCGCAGTTCGAGGGCTTGGGATTTGAGTTTATCTCTCCTCCCGAGTTGCGGGCACCCTCTTGGTTGGTCGAGCAATGTCAAGGACGCGGGGTTCAGGTGCAGCAAGCGGATCGGTTGTCCGATCTGCATTCTCCGGATGTGATTTATTTAAATCGGCTGCAGGAAGAGCGATTTCCAGAACGTTCGCTCTTTGAGAAGTACCGTTATGAGTATCGCTTAACACCTGAGCAGATTCCATCATCGGCCCGATTGATTTTGGATCCACTTCCTCGGGTCGATGAGATTGCGTTAGAAGTCGATGCGCTTCCGATCGCGGGATATTTCCGACAAGCGAAAAACGGTGTCTACATTCGCATGGCGCTTTTGGCGATGCTTTTAGGACGCAAGCTTTAGGGTGGGCAGTGTCGAGGGCTTAATGCGAGGAATTGCCACCTTGGGTCGATTCTAAGGACTCTCAGTGCGGCGCAGCTGGGACTTTGCATTAAAAATATGCTAATTTTGAGACTCTGCGCCTTTCGTGTGCAACTCTTCGAGGAGGCTGGCTAGTCCAAGCGACCGATGAGGAATTGCGATCGAATTATCTAGCAAAAACATTGGTGTAGACGCTTTATTAGAACCGCTTCAGCCGTTTGGCCCTTGATTTGCTATCAGAATAGGAGCGTCGGGCGGTTGCGCAATCTCTCAGCAATTGTCCACGTTCGATCCATGATGGGAGAGAGTTGGAAAAAGGCGGTGGAAGAACATGTTGAAATGGTTGTTAGGAATAATGTTGTGTTTTGGGGCGGGGATGGGTGTAAGTTTCGGGCAGGATGCTGCTGCGACGGCTGATCCGCCAGCAGCAGAAGGTTCTGCTCCGGTCGCGGCGGTTGCCGCAGAGGCTGAAGCGGCCGCTGCGCCCGCTTCGACCCTCAATACGGGTGATCAAGCTTGGTTGCTAGCCAGTTCTGCATTGGTGTTGTTCATGACACCCGGACTTGCGTTTTTCTACGGTGGATTGGTCGGTAGAAAAAATGTGTTGAGCATTCTGATGCAATGTTTTATGTGCATGGGTGTGGTCACAGTGCTTTGGGTTTTGGTCGGCTACAGTATTGCGTTTTCTGGTGAGGAGGTTGCCGGTGGGTTCTGTGGCAATCCCATGACACACTTTTTGCTGAACGGCATTGCCACCGATGCTTCGTTTGAACCGGTCACGGGTGTGAAGTTGGGGATTAGCCAGCAGACGTTCATGGTTTTTCAAATGATGTTTGCAATCATCACGCCGGGCTTGATCATTGGAGCGTTCGCCGAGCGTATGAAGTTTGTAGCCTTTACGGTGTTTATCGCTTTGTGGACTTTGTTGGTTTACAGTCCTGTAGCGCACTGGGTGTGGTTTGGACCTAGCCACTGGTTGTTTGGTTTGGGTAGTTTTAATGCCAAGGATGCTGTACCAGAAGGCGCATTGGATTTTGCAGGTGGTACGGTCGTTCACATCAATGCGGGGATCGCGGCACTCGTTGCGTGTTTGATGATTGGTCCACGTCGTGGTTATCCAAAGCAAGTCAACCCACCGCACAACTTACCCTTTGCGGTTCTCGGTGCTGGAATCCTTTGGTTTGGTTGGTTCGGGTTCAACGGCGGTAGTGCTTTTGGTGCAACACCCCAAGCGGTACAAGCTTTCGTGACCACCCAAGTGGCGGCTGCCACTGCGGGATTGACTTGGTCGATCATCGAAATGATCCGCAATGGCAAGCCAACTGCCTTGGGGATGATCACGGGTGTGGTAGCGGGCTTGGTCGGTATTACCCCAGCTGCTGGATTTGTGGATGTCAAGGGCGCATTGATCATTGGTGTTGGTGCGACGGTCGTCAGCTACATCTTCGTCGCGTTCGTCAAGCCAGCTCTGAAGTACGACGATTCCTTGGATGTCTTTGGCGTTCACGGAATGGCGGGTGTTTTCGGAGCTTTGGCCACCGGATTGCTCGCTCTACCTGGAGTGGGAGTTGATCGCATGGGTGGGAGCATGGCGCAGTTGATGCTTCAAGGTAAAGCAGTATTAGTGACAGCGATTTACTCCGCAGTGATGAGTTTCATTCTGCTCAAGATCATTGATTTGGTGATTGGATTGCGAGCCACTGAAGATAGCGAGAAGATGGGACTTGACTTGAGCGACCACGCTGAGACCGCTTACACGATCTCCTAGTCTAGTTCTCTTGGTCGAACGAGTGAACTTCGAGTCAGCCACCGTGCAAACACGGTGGCTGATTTTTTTCGCGGGAAGCGGAAGTCGGTTGAGGGGAGGTTTCCAGAATTGGAACATAGCCCAGCTTGATCTGGCTTGACAGTGCTCAAGTCGCTCGGTACCCTTTTGGGTGCTTTGGCGGGTTGCTTCACCTAAAATCGTCCGATCATCAAGGGGAAGAGCCTACAGCAAAACGCGGGGAATTAGCTCAGTTGGGAGAGCGCTTGCATGGCATGCAAGAGGTCAGGGGTTCAAGTCCCCTATTCTCCATTTGGCGGGTGAGTGATTTGTTTCATCACTTTCTGGAGCGAGATACCACTGGACTGAGGTACTACTAGTTAGTACCAACGGCCGCCGAATTCTAATGGGTTTAGGAGTAGACCCTTCTAAAGTCTTTGACAGATGTCTTACGTTTGATGGCGGTGCTTGCAGTTGCATTGGCGTTCAGCTAGGGTGATCGATTGACGGTTTGAGCGTCTGGGGACTTTCGGAGTTATTGGATTTTGCTTGGGAGTTGCAGGCAAAGAATTCTGGCGGATTTGCAACTTGCGTGCTTGGTTGACTTGAAGGTCTCGAGGACTTGCCCGATCGAACGAGAGAGAGGAATTCTGAGGTGGATCAACAAGAATCTGGAGATTACCCTCGTTGAAGTCAGGTACCCATTGCAATCGGAAAGCCCATTGGAATCGGAAAGGCGGTAGTTTGGGACGGCTCCGGACTCTTCGCGATGACATCCACCGTGGCAACAGCTAAGATGAAGGTTAATGACAGCTAGATTTCAGGGCCTGTGGCTATCTTGTGGGGATTGATATCCTCGGCCCGACCTACCTACTTGCCTACCTACTTGCCTACTTGCGCAACTCCTTACCTACCCAACCACGGCATTCCCTTTATGCGATCATTGCTAGCAGTACCATCGGTAACTTGGTTGCATTTGGCGTTGCGAATTGCTGTTTTTCTTTGCGTCTTGCCATTGGTGTTTGGATTGTCGGTAGCACAGGAATCCCCTGCCCTACCCTCTTTGGGTGAGCGAAGCGAGCCGGTTACCAGTGATGCGATCGCAACGCGAATCGATCGTGAAATCCAAGCGGCTTTAGAGAATGCAAAAGTTGTTTCGGTCGGGGTGTGTGGCGATGAGGACTTCTTGCGGCGTGTGATGCTTGATTTGGTTGGCCGCATTCCCACGCTCGCAGAGCGTGTGACTTTTTTGCAAGATGCCTCACCGGATAAACGGTTGCGATTAATCGATGGGTTATTGGCGAGTGAAGATTACGTTCAGCACTTTGCCGATGTGATGGATTCACTGTTGATGGGGCGTGTTTCTCGCGGCAAGATGGCTGAGCGTCGTGCCCACTGGCGGCCTTATTTGGAGCGTGTATTCCGCGAGAATAGGGCTTGGGACCAAGTCGCACGCGAGATTCTCTTAGCGAGGCCGGAGAATGCTGAGCAGACTGGTGCTGTGTGGTTCCTTTACGAACGCAATGACAATGCGCAAGCGATCGCGGAGGCGGTAGCACCGGCATTTTTTGGAATTCGCATCGATTGCGCACAGTGCCATGATCACATGGTCGCTTCGGATATTCATCAAGCCCATTACTGGGGGCTGGTTGCGTTCTTTAATCGCAGTAAGAATCAAAAAACGAATGCGGGCCCAAAGCTCAGCGAGTCCGCTGTGGGTGGCTTTTCGGATTTCGCGAACATCCATGGTTCCAGCTATCCGAATCTGCTTACCTTCTACGAGTCGAAGACGATCGAGGAACCGCGTCCCGAGAAAGACGCGAAGCAGGAGGATCTTGAAGAGTTCTATGTTGCTACAAAAAATCCGGATGATCCGAAGGTACCTAAGTTTTCGCGGCGGGAGCGATTTGTCGAAGAGGTATTCAAGGGGCATCGCATGGTTCCCCGAGCATTCGTCAATCGTTTGTGGGCCATGCTTATGGGGCGAGGGATTGTGCATCCATTCGATCAAATGGACTCCGCACATGATCCTTCTCACCCTGCGTTGCTCGACGGCTTATCGGAGGATTTTATCGCTTCGGGATATGACATTCGAACATTGGTAAGGGGCATCGTAGCTAGCCGTCCCTATCAACTCAGTTCGGTTCGTCCGGAAGGTGTCGAGGATCCATCCACCTTTGCTTGGGCCTTGGAAAAATCGCTTACGGCTGAGCAGTTGGCAAGGTCGATTCAAGTGGCTTTGAATCAGAGTTTTAAAAATGACCATCCATTGTTCGCGGAGTTGCGAGACCGCATGCCGGAGGTGATGCCGGAAACGATAGTTACTGATGTTGGGGATGCGATGTTTTTGACCAACAATCCCGCGATGCATGCAATGGTTTTTGACAAGAGCAATACAGAGGGGCTTGCTGTTCGGCTAGCCAAGCATCCTGACGTCGATGCTGCGATCCGAGAGATGTTCTTAAGCACGCTTATTCGGCAACCGGATGTCCAGGAGCTCGAAATGGTACGAACCTTTGTAACGCGGGGGTTGGCTGAGGGGGATACTGAACGGGTCGAAACCGTTTGGCGCAATGCGATTTGGGCATTGTTGACGACTGCGGAATTCCGATTCAATCACTAGTTATCTCTGATCCATATTCAAAGTCCTGAAATGCATTCAGTGAGTACATACATGATTCAAGAAGTAGCGATTCAAGAAGTGGCGAATGAGGTGGTTGCTTGAGAGGGCACAGAGGTGGGGTAATGCATACTCGTCAGGATTGTGGCAGTCCGGAGCATCAAGCGCATCGCAGGTTGTTCTTGCAAGGAGCGATGGCGGCGGGGGTTGCGTCGGTAGGCAGTTTTAATGGGCTGTTTTCGATACCGGCATTGGCGGAAGAGACCAAGAAGCGGGGTAAGAAATGTATTCTGTTGTGGTTGTGTGGTGCGCCGAGTCAGTTTGAAACTTGGGATCCAAAACCTGGCACAGCGACTGGGGGGCCCTTCGGTGCGATACCTACATCGATCCCAGGAGTTCAGATCAGTTCTTTGATGCCGCAATGCGCGACCATCATGGAGAAACTCGCGGTGATTCGGTCGATGAGTACAGAGCCGAACGAGCACTTTCAAGGAATCGATGTATTGACACGTGGTGAGCAACCCCGTCCTCCTTTTACCCGTCCGATCTTGGGTTCGGTCGTCGCAGAGCAGCTTGGGCAACTCGACAGTCCAGTACCGCAGTTTGTGTTATTGGATCCTTGTCCGGAGGGGAACGAGTTCAGGTCTTTCAAGGCCGGGAATTGGGCGGGGTGGTTGGGAGCGGAATATGGTCCGGTGCGATCGGGAGGAGAGTTTGCGATACCGGATATTCTCAAACCTGAAACGTTGAGCGAGGTGGATCATGAGGACAGGGAGGCGTTGCGCAAGTTTCTCAGTCGCAAGTTTCAGAACGATCAGCGTAGCAAAGCGGCATCGGGGTACAACGCAGCATTTGACCGAGTCAAGGGATTGATGAGTTGTGCACCGTTGTTTGATTTAGAGACATTGCCGGAAGCGGACCGCAAACGCTATGGGCACGGTGCGTTTGCGCAGCATGCGTTGCAAGCTCGTCACTTGATTGAGAACGGATCCACGTTTGTGATGGTTGCAAACGGGATGCCTTGGGACAATCACGTATTTCAGCATGAGATGCATCAGATGTTGGTCCCTGAGCTGGATCATGTCCTGTTTCATCTCGTGATGGATTTGGAACAACGTGGGTTGCTCAATGATACGCTGGTCATCGCGATGGGAGAGTTTGGCCGTACTCCGTGGCTCAATGAGGCGAGGGGTAGGGATCACTACTCGAAAGCTTGGAGTATGGCGATGGCTGGTGGAGGGGTTCGTGGTGGAGTTGTCTATGGGGAGACGGATCCGTTGGGGTTTGAAGTGACTCGAGATGCGATCGACAATCGAAGATTGTTCGCAACGATATTTAAAGCGTTGGGGATCAACCCCCATGAGCAATATGACCTGCCTGAGTTGCCAACCTTCCATCGTGTGGAGGGGAATGTTTTACCGATCGATGAATTGCTAATTGGATAGTGCGAAGCCATGGTACAGAAAACGATAACTCGGGTGCATGATTTCAAACTACCAACAGCCATCTTGGGGGCAAGTTTGTTGGGGAATGACAATGAGCTTGCGGTAGCTTGTATGGATGGTGTGTACCGCGTGGATGTGGCAGCGAAGTCTCATCAACGGATAGGCGAGCATGCGAGTTACGTCAGTTCGGTGGCTTACCATCCTGCGAGCAAAGCGATTGTCACAGCGGGTTACGACGGGAGATTGAAGTGGTTTTCGGCGGAAAACCATTCGGTGGTGCGCGAAGAGAAGGTGCATCGGTTTTGGTCATGGGATATGGCAATCAGTCCGGATCAGCAGTGGATTGCGAGCGTGACGGGGCAGTACATCGCGGGGGATTACAAATACACTCCTGCAGCGGAGACGGAGCCATCGGTGAAAATTCTACGGGCAGAGGATGGGAAGTCCGTGCATAGCTTATCCCACGTTCCCTCGGTACAAGCGGTCGCGTTTAGTGCGGATAGTCAGTGGCTGGCTGCTGGGAATTTGATGGGAGAGGTGCGAGTTTGGAGTGTGAAGTCCGGCGAGCAAGTCGGGGTGTTTCAGAGCAAGGATTTTACGAGTTGGGGGATTATCAAGAGTCACTGTTATTTGGGTGGGATTTTTGGGATTCGGTTTTCCCCGGACGGTAATGAGCTGATCATCTGCGGGATGGGGGACATGCGCGATCCGATGGCGGGCAATGGGAGGCAACTGTGGCAGCGTTGGAATTGGCGTGAAGGGAAAATGGTGGGGCAGACCAAGGAGAAGCAGTCGGGGGAAGGGTTGATGGAAGCATTGGTGATGCATCCGACTGGTGAGAATTTTTTGATGGGTGGAAGGTTGCGAGGAGGCGAATGGAACGCCGCGTTGTTTGATTTTGCTAGTGGTGAGAGGTTGGGGACGATCAAGTCCGGGTATCGGATTACCGAGATGCTTTTTAACTCCAACGGGGAGTTATTGGTGTTTGGGGGGCAAGGGCAACCGGGCAAGGAAGCCGATGGCAAATTTCCGGACTTCGGCCGCGTTGAGGTCTATCAAATTCAGGATTGACGGCGGTTTTTCTCGATCCATTTCCGGAGCGAGGTGAGACGAAGCGGTGGTGGATTCGATAAGAATCGATTTATTATTTCGATACTCGGTTGTAATCGTGGCGGTTTAGCTGCAAAGGGCTATCGGATTATGCCCTTTTGGGGCAATCGCGTCTTGCCCCCGTATGGCTTTTGCCTATGTGTTCCGTTGTTTTCTAGCACTGGCTAGCAAGCGAATCCAAGAAAAATTTCACTGCCGATGAAAGATTTCGATTTTGGCTGAGTCTTTATTGTGCAACGACGTAAAATCGCATGTTCGAAGCATGCAACGACGTTCACCGGTCGACAAGTTGGTACTTTCCATGAACGAACTCACTCCCGACACACGAGCAAGCCTCTTGGGGAAACTCAAGGAGAGTGAAAATTCGTGCGCATGGAATGATTTTACTGAGATCTATGTCCCGGTTATCCGTCGCACGGCCCTTCGCATGGGATTGCAAAATGCCGACGCGGATAATGTCGTCCAAGACGTTCTGCTGGTGGTCTCGCAAGCAATACACCAATGGCTCGATCGCCCGGAACGCGGGAGCTTTCGCGCTTGGCTGTTTCGAATCGCCAAAAACAAAGCCTTGGATTTACTCACACGAAAAGCAACCCGGCCTGAAAACGCTCCAAACCGTCATTGGGAATCTATCGCCGATCGCGATACGGCCATCTCGTCGTTCTGGGAATCGGAGTATCGCCTAGAACTCTTCTCTCGAGCCGCCAAAGAAATCCAAAAAGCGGTTTCGGAGTCGACTTGGCAAGCATTCTGGATGTCGACTGTGGAAGCTGTCCCGATCAAAGAGGTTGCCGAAAAACTCGGTGTGCGCGAAGGGGTGGTTTACTTGAGTCGCTGCCGTGTATTGAACCGCATTCGCACCCTTGTCAAGCAATGGGAGAACGCATCATGAATCGATCTGTAACCCAGTCATCCAATGAGGAATGCTTCAGCCAAGACCAACTCAAACGCATGCTTGAAGGTGAATTTGGTCAAGCTGATTTTGCTTCCGAGGTTCAGCACATTGAAAATTGCCGCGCATGCCGAGAGCGACTCGAAGCCCTGTCGGGCGAGCTAGATGATTGGCAGCAAGCGAGCGAACTGCGGACTACACATGCCCACGATACGGAACATCGCGATCGCGCTGAAGATTGGACGGATGCGCTATCGAAGAAACTGCTTGAACCTGCACGGCATCCTGAAATGCTCGGACGTATCGGTCGATACGATATCGAACGAATGCTGGGGGCCGGTGGGATGGGAATTGTCTTCCGTGGGTTTGACTCGGAACTCCAACGCGTAGTGGCGATTAAAGCCCTCGCCCCCTCGCTCGCGTTTCATGGTGCCGCACGGCATCGATTCGCCAAAGAAGCACGTGCTGCGGCGGCTGTCATTCACGATGATGTGGTGCCGATCTATGATGTGCAAACTCAGCGAGATATCCCCTTCTTGGTGATGCGATTCATCCCTGGGGAATCCTTGCAAGCACGCATCGATCGAGAAGGGCCGCTTGAACTCAAGCAGATCCTTCGAATCGGCAAGCAGTTGATGGCCGGACTAGCCGCCGCGCATGCTCAAGGCTTGATTCATCGCGACGTTAAACCAGCAAACGTGCTGATCGAAGAAGGGATCGATCGAGCGCTGCTTACCGATTTCGGGTTGGCGCAGAGTATTGAAGAAGCTCAAGTGACCGCATCGGGAGCGATTCCCGGTACGCCTTCGTACATGTCGCCCGAGCAATCGCGAGGGGAAAAGCTTACCGCATCGAGCGATATCTACAGCGCCGGCAGCGTCCTGTACGCGATGTGCACTGGCCAACCTCCCTTTCGAGCGGACTCACCTTGGCAAATTTTGAAGCTTATCGCGGAAGCCGATCCCAAACCGATCCGCGAACTCAATGCAGATATTCCACAATGGCTGGAAAATATCATCGATAAGACGATGGCCAAGCGACCCGAAGATCGTTTTTCATCTGCAAGTGATGTTGCGAACCTATTGGAAAAGTGTCTTGCTCACGTCCAGCAACCTTTAAATGTTGAGCTACCCAACGAAGTCATAACGCTGGGGCGTAAGTCCTCCGCATCGACGAAGCGGTACAGCACCGGAGTTGTCCGTGCGATGCTAATCACTATTGGCTCGCTATGCGTCTTTGCTGCGTTATGGGGAACGCTGTCTAGGTCATCAAATATTCCTGGGGCGAAGGTGATAGAGCCTTCGTCGCTAGCAAGTCACGATGGGCAATTATCCGTACTCAACGCGGCACCTGCATCGTCGAGGGGGACGAATTCGCAACTGACGAATTCGCAACGGGTAGGTAGCAACTTCGCCTCACCTGCTCTTCAGCCCGAAGATCTCATCTTTGAGCAACTCTCAAGGCCGATTGATATCAACATCATGAATGCAACTTTCTCGGAGGCTATCGCGACAGTGCTCGGCGACATTCCCTTTGAGTTGTCCCTTACTGCCTCAGAGCTTGAAACGCGAAGAGCGAACGGTTTGGGTCCCATAGAGGAGGTTCGTGTAACCTATCGTGGTGGTGGTACTCGACAGCAGATACTGCAACAGATTCTACAAGCCAAATCGCTCGGTTACATCGTTCATCCATCCTGGATCGAGCTTGCAAGCCAAGAGGGGTGTATTGCTCGCCCGTCGGTACGAACGTACAACCTTTCTTACATTACCGACGACGAAACCGAAGTGCTTGGATTGGTCGAATCACTGCGAACGATGCTTCGTATGGAGGATGGCTCTTCGCCTGAGCTGAACTTACATGGTGCGGTATTGTTGGTCCGAGGGACCGAGCTGATCCATGAGCGATTGATCGTTTTGCTGGCAGCTTGGAAAGAGAATCTGGAAAATTCAAATATCCCTGCTTCGATTGGCGATGGAATCGAACGAAGATGAGTCACCCCAGTTTGAAACACAGAGGCACCCCAGTTTGAAACTCAGAGGCACCCCAGTTTGAAACACAGAGGCACCCCAGTTTGAAACACAGAGGCACAGAGTGCACGGAGAGGGATTCGGGTGCAGTATCGTGCTCGTGCTCCTGCTCGTGCTCGGTTAACGAGATCCGTTGTTTTCCTTCATAGACAGGTCGTGTGTTGAATGAAAATAAGTCCAATGCAGGTTGCTTTCGGTTACGAGCACGATCGCCGTTTCACTGAGCACGAGCAAGACGCCGCAAAACCGATTCAAATCAATTCCAGCTACTAAAATTCCAGAAGAACCTAATCAATAAGTAAGCGTCGATAGGAAGAATATCGAGAGAAAGAAAAGGAGATTGCATCATGGCAGCAAGACGGTGGATCAAGACTTTAGGGTTCGTCATCGCAGGGTTGGGAATCGTGAATCTGGTAGGCTTCGTAGCCTTTTGGTATGGGACAGGCATCGGACCAAAACGGCTTCATCCCCCTGAATCGATCGATGCGTATTCGCCCCCAATGCAACGGACGCCGGTAACTCAGGTCAATGCCCAGGTCATCAAGCCAAAGGGATTACCATTACCAGAATGGTCACAAAACACAGAATATGCACCGGTAAACAGAAATTCTGCAAATCCATGGTACCAAGAGGTTCGGAACGCTAATGGACAGGTTGTATATCGTCCCATGCCATATGTTCCAATAGGTAGCGGCATGGGCGGAGGAACGATGCCTGTGGCTTCTTGGGCTAAACCTCAAGGAGGTGAACCTGCTTGGTTGATACGTGGCCGGAAGAAGATAGCGGCCGAAGAGAAAATTCGAGACTTGTTGGGGAATTCGATCTCGTTCGACCTACAAGAGATCACGCTTTTCGAAGCTCTCGACGCGATCAGAGAGGAGATTGGATCCCAACAAAGCATCAATCTTCTGTTCGACGCAAAAGAGTTACAAGACTTGCAAGTCAAAGAGGAGCTTGCCGATAAGCGATTGAACTTGAAGGCTGAGGGAAGCACGCGCGAAATTCTGCGCCGCGTGCTGACCCCATTTCACCTAGACTATGTCATCCATGCTGATGGGATCGAGATTGTTGGGGACGCATCCGAAGCGTTATCCATCCGGACCTATAACCTCTCTCATTTGGTGAGCAATAGCCAAGACGTCGAGAAGATCACTGAAGTGCTTGAAGCGACGGTACGGCCCGGGAAATGGGACGGCGGTCAAACTGCCGTTTCCAAGTCGATCGGGCCCGTACTGGTGGTCGCGGCAAAGGAACTGCTCCACGATGAGATTGAGGACACGCTTGCGAAACTCGAGTCGATGGGGCTTCGTAATGATTTGTCGATGCCATTCGCATTGCCTGAAAGCATGCCGGGAGGCGGCGCGATGGGAGGTGGCATGGGATCCG
>JBIJCS010000600.1:0-2866 GCA_044344575.1 Pirellula sp.
GTAATTGCGGTCGTCGTCAGCGTTGTAACGATTCGTGTCGATCGACAATTGATACACATCTGATTTGCAGATTGTCCGAACAACATGTCGGATATCGAAGTTGTGTTCGATAAAGTCCTTTTCGAGAAACTCAAGCAATTCGGGAATGCTTGGTGGGTTGCCGGCGCGAATGTCATCGATGGGTTCGATGAGCCCTTTTCCTAACAAGTAGCCCCACATACGGTTGACGAAGCTCTTTGCGAAGTACGGATTTTCGCGACTGGTTACCCAGCTAGCGAATTGGGTGCGTCGGGATGGATTTTCCGGTAATGCGTGTTGAGCGACAAATGGAAACTTCGGCGCAATCGGTTGTTGCGTCTTCTGGTGTTTGACTTCCCCGTCGTTTTTATCGAAGACTTCTTCCCAGAGCGGTTTTGCCCCTTCAACTGCGGTTCCTCCAATGGTGTTGTTGCCGGAGGCTTCGTCTTTCTTCAATCCGACTTGGGCGAAGTAAGCTGCGGTTTCGTAGTATTGGTCTTGGGTCCATCGTTCGAATGGGTGGTCATGGCATTTGTTGCAGTTGAACCGGACGGCGAGGAACAAGTGGGTAGAGTTTTCGACCGCTTCTTCGGGGGTACGAAGAATCTTGTAGTACGAAGCGGCAGGGTTTTCGCGGTTTGAACCGGAAGCGGTCAGGATTTCGTAGACGAATTTGTCATAAGGCTTGTTCGTTGCAAAGCTATTTCGAATCCAGTCTTTGAATTTTGCTGCGCCTTCTTTACCGAGGAATTTTGAGTTGACCTGCAAGAGGTCTGACCATTTGTTAGTCCAGTGGTCAACGAATGCATCGCTAGCGATCAATTCGTCGATCACTCGGTCCCTTTTCAGTTTGCTTGCTGTGGTGTCCGTCAAGAATGCTCGCACGGCTTCTGGCGAGGGTGGTAGTCCTGTCAGGTCGAGGGTAACACGGCGTAGGAATTCAGCATCATCACAGATTCCTGATGGTTGAATCTTTAGTCGTTCCCATTTGGAGGCGACCAATCGATCGATGGGGTGTTGGGAAGCAATTTGGATTGGTTGATAACCGTCACGGTTACCCATGACCGTCAAGGTGGTGGCTGCATATGCACCTTCGAAACGAGCAAGTACAGGGACTTCGCCACGCCTTAGTGCTTGTACACGTGCACCTTCGAGTACGGCTCCGACTTCCGTATTCCCGGATTCGAGGAAAGCTTCTCGCGTCACATCGCGGGTTTTGCCATCGGTGTAGGTTGCAACGACGCGAAGCTGTTGGATGCTTCCAGGCATCGCAATGACGGGGTTGTTTGGTGAAACTTGAATCGATGCGACTTTGGGGGTACTGACATTGAGTTTTGCTCCACCGGCGATCCATTGGCGAAGTACCAGTGCATGGTTGTCTCCTGGTTCGATCAGTTTTCCGCCGACGTGAGGAACGATGCCAAGCGGTTTCGTCAGCATCATCGAATCGATCGGCGAAGTTGGATTGATACGTCGACCTGCTAGGTCATCGGCAAGGCTGCGGACGTCGTAGGCGGGGTCATAGCCGCGCAACGATAACTTGAACCCATTTTTTCCGGCTTGTGCTCCATGACAAGTTCCGGAATTGCAACCTAAGCGAGAGAGCGCTGGATTTACATCGCGCACGAAATCGACTTCGTATTGTGTTGGGATGGTCGAATGCACGGGAATGCTTTTTTGATGGGGCCCAACAGAGACAGCGATCGCTGCATTGGCGGCTCGTACCGGTTGAACCCAACCGCGTTGAGAGACCCAAACGGCATCATCGCTTGATTGGAAGTTGGCTTGCGAGGTTGCGTCGACGAGTTCACCGGTGTTGAGTTGGGCCATAACAACGATTTGTGCGGAGTCATTCCAGGCCGCGAAGTCGAGGTTCGAGGGTTCAACATGGATCGCGGCGATGCGATCGAGTGCGATTGGCTCGTGGGAAAGTTCGCCTTCGGTTTTTGGAGCTGGAGTTTCACGTTCTGAGCGGTGTGTTTGCGCGATCGTCTCCAGTCGTTGCGCACGAAGGGCTGCAATAGATGTCTCATCGATTTTGGACAGAGAGCCATTGGGAGTGGCATCAAAATCGGCGATCAAAGCACCATCTGCGATATTCCAGACACGGACATGACCATCCGAAGCGCCGGTTGCAACGCGGCCTTGTCCGTCGATAGCCAAGGCATAGACTGCGACATTGGGGACTTGGAAGGTACCGAGGACTTGTGGTTGTTCAGTGACATATTCTTCCAGCTTCTTGCGTTCTTCGGGTTTGCGTTGCCCGGCTCGCTTGCTTTGAATCGCTTTGATATCTGGTGGCATTTTGCCATCCACATCGTACGACCAGACTTTAACAAGGCTTTGGTTGTCGATTGTTGAGGCGGCTGCTAGGTATTTGCCATCGGGGCTGATCGCAACATCGAAGATTCGTCCTGGCATTGGATCGAGTTGACGGATCAAGTTTGCATCGTCACCGATGACGCGGGCGGTTTGACGAAAGACTCGATAGATTTTGGGAGTGCCGTCGGCACCACCAACGAGAATCTCATCCCGTTCAGGATGCCGCGCAAGGGCTTGGATCCCTCCCCGCAGTGCTCCTGGGGTGATGGAAGTGACGTTATCGATAAAGCGTTCGGTCTCTACTTCGGTCAATTTGACCGTCATATCGCGAGCACCGGAGATTAGGTGTTTGCCATCGAATGTGAAGACGGTTGAGCGTGGCCAGTCTTCGTGGGTTCGTTGGTAGAGTTTTTGGTTACCATCCAAGTCAAAGGCGCGGATGGAGTTATCAGTCATTCCTAGCGCTAGCATCGAGGCGTCGTGGTTCCAAGATAACCCGAATAACGTGTCACCGCCGAGAAGCATG
>JBIJCS010000115.1:0-10461 GCA_044344575.1 Pirellula sp.
ATCACCGACGAACAAGGTATCGAACTGTACTTCGAAACTCGAGGTACCCTCCGCGCTGCAATCACAGACCTTTCCCTCGAATGGATCGTACCTTCCCAAAATCGAAACCTTCCCATCAGCACCAGCTCGGAACCCAACCTCCTCGTACCCCAAGCACCATTGCCAGGGGCCGCAGTTATCCCTAACTAATCAACTCGTACCACCCATTCGTAAGCACCAAGCAAACTACTTCGATCCCACCCCAGCATTTCGCACCCGAACTTTATACACGCTGTCCGAAGAAGTAATGTACAACGTCTTTCGATCCGCTCCCCCTAAACATACATTCGCTGTCCAACCCTTTGGCACTTGGATCGTCTCGATCAACTCTCCATCAGGATTGTAAACGTATACACCCGCCGAACCGGTCAAGTAAACGTTCCCCTCACTATCTAGCGTCATCCCATCCGATCCCTGCTTGCAAAACAATGTGCGATCGAGCAACGCACCATCTCGACCAATCGTGTAGCGATACGTCTTGCGATCACCAATGTCCGCAACATAAAGCAACCGCTTCTTCGCATCTCCGATAATCCCATTGGGCTGCGCCAACGCATCATCCACACACACCAAATTATCCCCATTGCGATCCACCTTGTAGACCGATTGCTTACCCTGCGGCTGCTTCTTATGCTCCCACCAAGGCCGCTGATAATAAGGATCCGTAAAATAAATCGTGCCGTTGCTGTCAACCCACACATCATTCGGCCCATTGAGCCGAACACCTTGATACTCCCCAAGCAACACCTGATGCTTGCCCGTCAAATCGAACTCCCACAACTCATTCGCCTCATCCGCACAAGCAATCAACTTGCCATCCGGTGCAAAATACATCCCGTTGCTACGCCCCGCCGGCTTGAGAAAATCTCCCACCGTTCCATCCAACGAAATCTTGACAATCCGGTCGTTCGGCTGATCCGTAAAATAAACATTCCCCTCACCATCCGAAGTCGGCCCCTCGGTAAACTTGTATCCGTCCGATACCAACTCCACCTCCCCCATACTGACCCCCTTCCCTCCCCGCTGCTCCTGCCCCAAGGCACTCGATACCCCAAAAACCACCATGAACATCCAACCCATCGATCGTACTACTCTCGCTCGCAGCATGGTATTCTCTCTTCTCGCACCAACAAAACGGTCTAAACTCTCCAACGAGTGTACTGCGAATCCATCCCCTAGCAAACCAAGCCCCATGTACCAACTCACACCTTTTTCATCCCTCCTACTCTTCACCTACTTCCTGCTCCCACTCCCCTCCTCCATCGCACGTGCCGACTGGCCCGAATTCCGTGGACCAAACCAAAATGGGACGATCACGCTCCCAGCAAACGCAACGGTAAAACTTCCCCTCGAATGGGCCGACGAAGACCCAGCAGCCAACTCTCCATCAAAAAACATCCTCTGGAAAACACCTACCACAGGCCTGGGCTGGTCCTCTCCCGTGATCGTCGAAAAGAACATCTATATCACTTCGGCACGCCCCGCTTCCCCAAACGCAGACCCCAAAGATCTTTCCGGACCTCAATCCCTCTACGTCTCCTGCTACAACCTCGCCGATGGCACCCTCCTATTCGACAAAAAAATCTTCGAACAACCCCAAGATGCACCCGCTATCCACAAGAAAAACTCACACGCAAGCCCCACGATCCTCGCCCACCGTCCTCCCAACTCTCGACTTACCCGACTCTATGTTCACTTCGGTCACCAAGGCACCGCGTGCCTCTCCACCCAAGGTGAAATCCTCTGGACCAACACCGAACATAACTACCCTCCCGTACACGGAAACGGTAGCTCACCAATCGCTCACCAAGACAAAATCATCCTCACCATCGATGGTGCAGAATCACCCTATACCCTCGCCCTCGATGCAATGACCGGTAAAGAAGCTTGGAAAACTCCTCGCAATGTAACCACCGATCGCTCCTTCTCCTTCGCCACCGCACAGTCCATCGAAGTCAACGGCAAAACACAAATCATCTCGCCAGGTGCCGATATCGTCCAAGCCCTCGATCCAGTCTCCGGCAACGTCCTCTGGTTTGTTCGCTACAGCGGTTACTCTCTAATCGTTCGCCCAATCTATCACCAAGGACTCGTCTTCATTAGCACCGGATACAACACCCCAAAACTTCTCGCCATCGATCCAACCGGCCAAGGCGATGTTACCGATTCACACGTCCGTTGGACTACCTCCAGCGGTGTCCCAAATACCCCCTCTCTAACCCCCATGAACAACCAAATCATCATGGTCAGCGACGGTGGGGTCGCCACCGGACTAAAAGCCTCCGATGGAACCAAACTCTGGCAAAAACGACTCGGCGGAAACTTCTCGGCATCACCATTGGCCATCGGGAATCGTATCTACTTCCAAAACGAAGCAGGCGAAGCCATCATCATGGAACTACCCGCAGATGAAAACTCCCCCGAAAACACCCCCCCCACCGAACTCGCTCGCAATACCCTTCCCGGCCGCGCCTTCGCATCCTACGCCGTCGATCAAGACGATCTGATCATTCGCACTGAACATGCCCTCTACCGAATCAGCAATTCCACAACTCCATAAACCCGCAACTCTATTCACTCACATCTTCACAAACTCCAGGACGATTCCGCCATGTCATCCAACCCTGGCCTACAACACCCCGCCCAAGGGACCAGGCCAAGCCGCTGGTTTCTCTCTTCACTAGCCGCACTCATGGTCCTATTGGCAATCTCCATCGCCGTCGCTTTTCTCGTCACCCTCCGACAAAGCGCACAACTTCGAACCGGACTGATCGCCGGTAGCTCGATGGAACCTACCCTCCAAGGCCCCAAACAACAAACGACTTGCCCCCAATGCCAACGTGAAAATATCTGGACCCTCGACTCGTGGATCCCATCGCGTGAACTCAAATGCCAATTCTGCGACGCTTTCCTCGATACCAACAATACCAAAACCATCCCAGGGAAATCCATCGACTACGTCCCAATCCTCCTCGTCAATAAAAAAGGATTGCTACCCCAAGGAGCACCGAGATCGATCCTCCCCGTCCAACGCTGGGAACTCGCTGTAATCCGCACGCCCGACGATCAACTCGGTCAAGTCAAACGTGTCGTCGGCCTACCCAACGAACAAGTATCCATCCAATCCGGACGCATCTATATCAATGGCAACCCCGTACTCCCCTCCCCAACCGCGTTTCTCCGACAAGCCATCGTCGTCGCAAAATGGCCTCCACCCCCACACTTGAACCAAAACAAGAACACTGAAAACAACACTGAAAACAACAACCCACCAACCCAGGGCGATGCATTCCTAAAAACGATCAAGTACCCTCTCCTCAACGACCTGAAAACCAACGCCCATGACTCCCATCAACTCCTCCCCGCTCTCGATGCAGGCATCGCGCTGAAACTGCGCACCAATGAACCCTCTTGGAATCTACACCTGACCATGCTCATCGATGACCAAGAAATCCCCATCGAAATCTCTACCTACGAACGCACCACCAGCATCCACGCCGGCTCACGCTCCGTCGCAGTCCTGCCAACGAACTGGAACCTAGAATGGCTGAACTTCCTCGTCCTCGGTGATACATTCGTCATCCTCGATGGAAAACAAGAACTTGGACGCATGCCCTTAGAAACTTTCGTCGAATCCCACCGCAGAAACAGTACACCTCTGAACGCAAGCCGCGTTCGATGGACAGATCTCCCTACCATCGATCCGAACAATCTACTGCAGCAAATCATCCTCTACCGTGGCCGTATCTATCGCGGTGCAAACGACTCCGATTCCCAATCCTTCCCTGCCAGTGACGGATGGATCGTTCTCGGAGACAACGTCTCGATCTCCGAAGACTCCCGCTCCTTCCCCACCGATCAATCTCGAATCCTGAAACAACATCTCCAAGGTGTCGTCATCGAACCCGAATCCCTTATGCACAACCTTCTGCAACAATAACTCTCTGTCTCCAACTCTCTGTCTCCAACTTCCTGTCTCCAACTTCCTGTCTCCAACTTCCTGTCTCCAACTTCCTGTCTCCAACTGCTCGTCTCCATCCACCGCTTCATCAGGTCTCGCCATGTCATTCAATAACGTTTCTTTCCAAGGTGGCGTCTTCCACGCGTCGATCCCCGGCGGCCGCGCCGGTGCTATTATCTCCATCCAACGCGGAGAACTCATCGCACAAGCCCAATCCTACGGCGAACCGATCTTCTCCATCCCCCTAAAAGAAATCCATCTCGACCTCGGCGGCGCCTCCGGCAAAATGCTCTTCTGCCGTTCAGCCGATGCTCAACTCACCATCTTCTCCGAAGACAAACGACTCGCACAAGAACTCGATCTGCAATCCGGCGGAATGCTCGGATCACAACTCTCCAACCTCAAGAAATCCCTTCAAGCTGAATCTGGAAAGTTCGGTTTCTGGGTCCTCTTCGGTACTCTCACATGCGCCCTACTGCTCTTGATCGGATACTTCGGACTGCTCTGGACCGCCAAAACCACCATCAGAAACTTGCCTATCTCCATCGATGAAAAAATCGGCAAACTCGCTATCGACTCCATGGACGTCGGAAATCGACTCCCTGCAGCACACCCCGCAAGCCAACTCGTGCAGTCCATCGTCGATAAACTCCAACCCCACGCCGCTATCCCAGAAATGAAATTCAAAGTCATCGTCGTTCAAGACCCTCAAGTCAACGCATTCGCACTTCCAGGTGGCCAAATCGTTGTCTACACCGGCCTGATCCGCGAAGCGAAATCCGCTGAGCAAATCGCCGGTGTCCTCGCCCACGAAATGTCGCACGCTACCCTAAGACACGGTCTGCAAAGCGTCAGCCAATCCCTCGGACTCGTTGCCGCTATCCAAATCTTCGTCGGTGATATCGGCGGACTCGTAGCCCTCGGTGCCCAAATCGCCCAACAATCGATCCTCACAAGCTACAGCAGATCCTCCGAAACCGAAGCCGATCTCGAAGGCGTTCGAATGCTGCACGCCGCAAACATCGACCCCAATGCCATGGCCGAATTCTTCGGACTCCTCAAAGAAAAAGAAGGTGACCTACCCGATGCCATCGCTTGGATCAGCACCCACCCACAACACGCCACACGAATCGAAAACATCAAAAGCCACCAAAAAACACTCCCACCCACCAACTACGAACCACTGAAACTGAACCTGCAAGAAGCCCAAGACGCCTTATAGAAATCACACCGCACGCCTCCCTCCCACATGATATAATCCCAACACCAACAGTTGCCACATCACTCTTCTACGGCAACCAAATACGGCAATAAAAGCCTTTTCACTCCGCGAGGCCCGTTATGCAGGTCGATATCCGAAACCGCCCGTCGTTCGCAAACCTACTGGTCCAGTTCAGCCCCGGAGATCGTATCATCGCCGAAGCCGGAGCAATGGCCACAATGTCCTCCAACGTGCAAATGAAAACACGACTCAATGGAGGCTTCTTCGGTGCACTCGCTCGAAGACTCTTCGGCTCCGAATCCATCTTCATCAACGAATTCTCAGCCGACTCCAACGGCGAAATGGTTCTCACCCAACCCTTCCCCGGAGACATCGTATGCACCGAACTGCAAGGCAATACCATGCTCCTGCAACCCGGCGCTTTCATCGCCTGTGACCCCACCGTGCGACTCGCTCTCGGCTGGGCCGGCTTCAAAAGCTGGATGGCCGGCGAAGGCCTGTTCCGCCTGAAAATCTACGGCCAAGGACGTGTTTGGTTCGGAGCCTACGGCGCAATCTTCGAAAAAGAAATCTCCGGAGAACATGTCGTCGACTCCGGTCACCTCGTCGCTTACGAACCTACCATCTCCATCCATGTCGGACTCGCAGGTGGACTCTTCACCAGCTTCTTCTCCGGCGAAGGTATCATCACCCGAGTCCGAGGCCAAGGAAAAATCTATATGCAAAGTCGTTCCTTCGATGGTCTTGCCTCCTGGACCAACTCCCACCTCTACTAATCGAAGAAAGCACCAGCTAGCCATGCAACACAAAATGCTATGCCAACCCGCTGCCACCGCCGTGCAATTCGAACTCGATCAAGGGGAAACACTCACCTGCGAAGTCGGTGCCATGATCGCAATGTCCTCCAACCTCACCGTTGAAACGACCTCCAAAAGCCGCAAAGGTTCAGGCGGTATCGTCAAAGGCCTCAAACGACTCTTCTCCGGCGAAAGCTTCTTCCTCAACCACTTCACCGCCCAAGCCCCCGAGCAAACACTCCTCATCGGACCTACCATGCTCGGCGATTGTGTCCACCATGCGATGCGCGGCGGAACGATGATCGTCCAAGCCTCCAGCTGGCTCGCGTCCTCCACAGACATCGATATCGATACCACCTGGCAAGGCTTCACCTCCGCTCTCTTCTCCGGTGAATCAATGTTCTGGGTGAAATGCACCGGAAATGGTGACCTCTTCCTCAGTAGCTACGGCGCTATCCACTGCATCGATGTCGATGGCGATTACATCATCGATACCGGACATATCGTCGCCTTCGAAGACACCCTGAAATTCAATATCGGTAAAGCCAGCCGTAGCCTCCTCGGTAGCTTCCTCGGCGGCGAAGGTCTCGTATGCAAATTCCACGGCCAAGGAAAACTCTATTACCAAACCCACACTCCTCCATCACTCGGTTCCCTCCTCGGACCAAAACTCAAACCGAAATAAACCAACTCTCAACCCCTATCACCCCAACCCAAAAATCCCCACTTCTCCTCAACGCAATTTCTCGCACCTAGCGAACTACACTCGGAGCATACCATGACATCCGACCTCAACTACGAAATCCAACTCCGTCCCGACTTCTCCATGCTCAAAGTCCAGTTGGAACAAGGCCAAAAAGTCTTCGCTGAACCCTCGGCCATGGCCGCGATGAGCCCCAACCTAAAACTCAAAGCAGGATTCAAAGGTGGTGCCTTCAAATCACTCGGGCGCCTGTTCGGCGGCGAAAGCATGATCGTCAACACCTTCTCCGCAGACAACGGACCCGGTGAAATTCTCTTCGCCCCAGGCCACATGGGTGATACACAACACTATCACCTCACCGGCGGCTCGCTCTTCCTGCAACGCGGAGCCTACATGGCAAACAGCGAAGGAGTCGAAATCACCGGAAGCTGGCAAGGCGCAAAAGGCTTCTTCAGCGGCGAAGGTCTCGTACTCCTCAAAGCCACCGGAAACGGTGACGTCTTCTTCAACTCCTACGGTGCAATCCTCGAAATCGACGTCCAAAATAACTACATCGTCGATACAGGATTCATCGTCGCCTTCGAAGATACCCTCCGATACAACGTCTCCGTCCTACCAGGCCTTCGAGGTGGTGGCTTCAAACGTCTCTTCTTCAGCGGAGAAGGTCTCGTGTGCCAATTCTCAGGACAAGGAAAAATCTGGGTCCAAACCCGATACGTCGCCCCCTACCTCTCCTGGATCAACCAGTACCGACCACAAAAAAGCAAATAAAAAATCGAGCAACAAATGCTCGAATACCGCAAAAAGTTACAAAAAACACCAAGCGAAATGGAAGCCTGCTCGGAGTTAACTAGAGCGATGATTCGTACTAGTATTACTCCGACGCAAAAAGGCTCACCATGCAAGCCCGCCGCAACACAAAAAGAAACGCCAAAACCCAATCGATTCGGAGGAATCGAACTTCACACCCCTCCCGACGCCTCGGTATCGAATCACTCGAAGCACGCCGATTGCTTACCACCAACCCCCTCCTCATCGTTACCGCCGCAAATGGTACCGGACCAGGAACGCTCGCCGATCGAATTCAAATCGCTAATTCTCGCGCAGGTGCGGATCGAATCGTTTTTGATCCAAGCATCCAAGAAATTCAACCATTCGCAGAACTGCTAATCACCGATGCTCTAACCATCGACGGGGAAAATCGCGTCTTCATCAACGGGACTGGATCCCCTCGCCATGGCTTGATCGCTACCGCCAACCATGTCGAATTCTCCCAATTGACCGTCGGCAACTACACCAATGGTTTCGGTGTGATCTTCAGCGGAGTTAGCAGCGGATGGCTCCATAGCTCCAAAATCGGCACGAATCTAAACGGAGATAGCGCAAAACCTAACCACGCCGGGGTTCTCATCACATCCAGCTCCAACGTGATCATCGGAGCAGACTCCAGCGGCGGTACCACGAAACTCGGTAATCTCATCTCCGGAAACAACGATTGGGGAGTTATCCTCGATGCAAACTCAAACAACAATCGCCTCTCCGGGAATCGTATCGGTACAAATGCAAGCGGCCAAGCGCCTCTTCCAAATGCCTATGGAGTAGGACTTTGGGGTAAAGCCTCACACAACATCATCGGAACCAATGGAGATGGAGTCGAAGATCAATCCGAGGGAAACCTCATCTCAGGAAACTTCGGCCAAGGCGTGAACATCGATTTGCCCGGTACAGATTATAATGTGATCGCCGGAAACTTCATCGGAACCAACGCCAACGCAGATTCCGCCCTTCCTAACGGGAACTGGACGAATATTTACATCGGTGCCAACATCACCGGCACTCGAATCGGAACCGATGGAAACGGAATTGCCGATACCGCAGAACGAAATATCATCTCCGGTTCCGCTGGCCATGGAATGGTGATCTGCGGCACATCCTCGAAAGTCGCAGGCAACTACATCGGCCTAGATCGCACCGGTACGCGCCCTATCCCCAATACCTACAACGGAATTAGCCTCGATCTCGATGCAAAATACAATGTCATCGGAATCGATGGCAACGCTAGCCCGGGCGAATCCAATGAACGAAATATCATCTCAGGAAACACGGACTGGGGAGTTTTCATCTACGGCACAAAAGCCCACGAAAACCGCATCTCCGGCAACATCATCGGGGCCGATGCAGCAGGACTCGCTGCTCTACCAAACCGACACGGCGTCGGAATTGTCGACGGCAGCTCGAAGAACATCATCGGAACCAACGGAGATGGACAAGGTGACAGCCTCGAAGGAAACCTGATCTCCGGTAACTTACAACTCGCGGTTTATCTCTTGGGTGCAGGGACCGTCGACAACGTCATTGCCGGCAACACAATCGGTTTAGATGCCACCTCCAATCTCTCCCTGCCAAACCACGGATGGGCCGCCGTAATAGTCGACAACCAAGCCCACAACAATCGCATCGGAACCGACGGCAATGGAATCAGCGATGCTACCGAAACCAACACCATAGCCGGCAATATCGAACACGGAATCGCTATTACATCATCCAACAATACCGTCGCTGGAAACTTTGTCGGTACCAACCGCAACGGTACTCCGGGACTGGGAAATAATGGCACTGGAGTGCTGCTCTACGGAAACGCTCAATTCAATATCATCGGTACCAATGGGGATGCAAGTCCAGGGGATGCTGCAGAACGAAACATCATCGCGGCAAACCGATGGACAAATATCGAAATCCATAGCCCCAATGTGAAATTCAACCGCGTCGCCGGAAACCTCATCGGTACCAATCCCCAAGGAACAGAGGCCTACCCAAACACAACGGTCGTGGGAATCTTGGCCCATAGCAATGCATCCGATAACGTCATCGGAACCAATGGTGATGGCATTCAAGACGCCCTCGAAGGAAACGTCATTTCCGGCGCATCAGAAGATGGTATCGGCCTGCACAACACATTCCGAAATCGCGTCGCAGGAAATCGCATCGGTACGGACATCTCGGGAAACTTCCCTATTCCAAACAAAACCCGCGGAATCCTAGTCACCCTAGGCGCCCAAGATAACATCATCGGAGTCGACGGTGACCAATCCCCAGGTGAAATCTACGAAGGGAACCTGATATCTGGTAACTCAGATTTCGGAATCCTCTTCGACCGACCAAACACAATCAATAATAGACTCGCCGGAAACAAAATCGGAACGACACTCTCCGGACTTGCCGCACTACCAAATTACGGTGGTGTAGCCGCCTGGGGACAAGCCTCCAACAATATCATCGGTACCAACGGAGATGGGGCAGGTGACGCACTCGAAGGAAATCTAATCTCTGGAAACCTGCAACACGCCCTGTACCTTAACCAAACCGGAACCGATCACAACGCGATCGCCGGAAATTGGATCGGAGTCGATGCAACAGGCAACCAAAAACTCGCTAACGGCGCTTGGGCCGCCATCTTCGTCGAAACCACTCCCACCGGTACCAGAATCGGAACAAATGGAGACGGTGTCAGCGACTCACTCGAAAGAAATATCATCTCCGGTAACTTCGGCCATGGTATCGCAATCCGTTCCTCCAACACCAAAATTGCTGGTAATTACATCGGAACAAATCGAGATGGCAACGCTATCATCGCAAATGGTACCAACGGTGTTGTGATCTTCGATGGTGGTAAAAATAATGTGATCGGCGTCGACGGCGATGCAAGCCCCGGAGAAGCCAGCGAAGGAAACCTCATTTC
>JBIJCS010000601.1:0-2851 GCA_044344575.1 Pirellula sp.
AGCGGTCGGGTGTTTGTAAGTGGGTTTGGAATCTTGTAGACTGACGGTTCTTGCAGTCGATCATTTCCTCACCCATCCTGCCATCCCACCCATCATGACCCAACCAATCCGCTTTGGTTCTCTTGTCAACCGCTTCGGCTTCTACGTTGCGACAGTTGTTGCGACTTCTATGCTGTGCGTGACCTCGAAGCTTGGCACTTGGAACGTTGTGCAGGCACAAGACGCTAAACCGCAGGTTCAAGCCGAGAAGATCGCAACCCTTCAGGTCGGATTCGGCGCAGAATCCATCACGCCATTGGTGCCGACACCCATGGCGGGATATTATGGGATTCGCTATTCCACCGATACGCACGATCCATTGTGGGCTAAAGCGACGGTATTGGATGATGGTACCACGCGCGTGGCACTGGTGGTGGTCGATCTCATCGCGACGACTCCTTGGATGGTTTCGGAAACACGAAGACTCATTGAGGAAAAGCTTAGTATCCCCGGTTCCCATGTCATGATCAGTGCGACTCATTCGCACACTGGGCCTATGTTGTACGAGCCCGATGAAAGGGTGGTCGGGAGGTTTGGAAATCAGACGGAAGAAGCCAAGCAATACATGCTTCGATTGCCCGAAGGGATTGCAAAAAGCGTCTCCTTGGCTTGTGAATCACTCAAGCCACTCAGCGCGGCGTTTGGACAAGGTGAAGAAAGACAATTAGGATTCAATCGGCGCTTCTTCATGAAAGATGGTACCGTCGGTTGGAACCCTGGCAAACGAAATCCATCGATCGTTCGCGAAGCCGGTCCCACAGACGATCAGTTACCCTTTGTCGTATTTTCCAATGAGCAAGGTGATATATCGGGGATTCTGAGCAGTTTTGCGATCCACTTGGATACCGTAGGTGGAACCCAGTGGAGTGCGGATGTCCCGTATACCGTTCAAGAAACCTTGAAGCGCGTTTTTGGTGAAGGAATTCATTCGCAGTACGCTACAGGGGCTTGCGGCGATGTGAACCACATCAACGTACGAAGTTCCGAACGGCAAGGTGGTCACCGAGAATCCGCAAGGATCGGAACGCGACTAGCCAGCGCTATCTTGCGAGCTTGGGACTCACGCAAGCCTCTGACGAACGTTCGGTTGGCAGCGGAGACTCAGATTGTACGTCTTCCAGTTCAAAGCCATCCCGGTGAAAAGTCGTTGTGGGCAAAACAAACGCTTGCGAAAATGTCTGAACCGACACTGCCCCCATTCATGGAAATGGTGGAAGCTTATCGAATTGCCGATGTAGAGTCTCGTCCCGACGGCTTCATCGAAGCGGAAGTGCAAGTGATCAGCATGGGCCATGAAGTCGCTTGGGTCTCACTCCCTGGAGAGATTTTCGTACAACTTGGAATCGCGATTAAGGATGCGTCGCCATTTCAAAGTACTTCAATCCATGAACTTGCGAATGGCTCTATCGGCTACGTACCCACTCGCCAAGCTTATTCACAGGGGAACTACGAAGTGATTTCAGCGCGGTGCGGAGAGGGGAGTGGCGAGATGCTCGTTGATGCGGCCATAGCATTGCTGCGCAAACAGTTTAATGGTAAGTCACCCAAGTAGGTTGGCTTGATTCCTCCCAAACGAACATTGCCGTCATCGATCAGATCGGACAAATATCCAATGCTTAGCTTTCGTTTTTTCAGGCGATGGGGTTTTACCGGACGGGTTGATTTTTGCTGCAAACAAGACAAATCAGCGATTCAACCGACGAGGAAGTGGGCTGGCTTTGGGGTCCTGATTGCAACCGGTTACTTTTGTGGTACTCCGGTAGCACAAGCACAAGATCGGGCACAGGACTTGCCCAAGGGGCGACACGCGGAGTTGCGGTCGATTGATCCTGCGGATCCGAAGCAAGGGGAGATCGATTCTCCAGAGGCTTGGGAGCGACGCCGAGCATCGATTCGCAGGAACCTCGAACGGGTAATGGGACCACTTCCGCAACGTGAGGGGTTGGCACCTGTGGCAGTACGAGTGCTCGAGCAAAAGGAGTTGGCGAGTGGAACGATGCGGCAGCATATTGAGATAGATGTCGCGACGCTTGATCAACGTTTGAAGGCAGAAACGGAGTGGGTGCGTGCGTACTTGTTTTTGCCCAAGGCATCCCGCAAAGAAGTTCAACCGGCGATCCTGTGTCTGCATCAGACGGTGCCCATCGGTAAGGAAGAGCCGGCAGGGATGGGTGGCAGTGCTAATTTGCACTATGCACTGGAGTTAGCCGAGCGAGGTTACGTCACGTTAGCACCCGATTATCCTTCGTTCGGCGAGTACCGCTTTGGTTTTTCAACTCAGCCGCAATGGGCAAGTGGCAGTATGAAAGCCATCTGGAACAACATGCGTTGCTTAGACCTGTTGCAACAACTGCCGCAAGTTCATGGACAGAAGCTCGGTTGTATCGGTCACTCTTTAGGAGGCCACAACACGATTTTTACAAGTTTCTTTGATGAACGTGTTTCGGTGGCTGTAAGCAGTTGTGGCTTTACTCGGTTTCACAAGTACTACGGCGGCAATCTCAAAGGTTGGACAAGTGACCGCTACATGCCAAGGATTGCGACGGAATATCAGAATGATCCGGATCGAGTGCCGTTTGATTTTCCGGAGTTGATCGCCGGGATTGCACCTAGAGGTTTTTTAACCAGTTCACCCATCCGTGACGATAACTTTGAGGTCACAGGGGTCAAGGATAGTATTGCACAAGCGGTCAAAATTTATCGGTTGATGCAAGCAGAAGACAGGTTGCAAGCGATTTACCCGGACAGTGCGCATGACTTTCCGCCTGATGCGCGTGAACAGGCGTATGGCTTCATCGATTCCGTCTTGCGA
>JBIJCS010000602.1:0-2846 GCA_044344575.1 Pirellula sp.
CGTAATGATTTCACGGTCGCGATTGGTATGTTCCGCGGTCCGTTTGTAATGGACGTTGGAGATGGGTTGAAGGTGATGAGGAGATCGCGGTAAATACACGTGCGGGCGGGACCGCTTCACATACCCTACATGCCACGACCACATATCATCCCCCCGCGACCGCGGAACCCACCAAATGATTTCACGGTCGCGATTTGGTATGTTCCGCGGTCCGTTTGAAATGGACGTGGGAGATCGGTTGGAGGTGATGAGGAGATCGGGGTGAATGCACGTGTGGGCGGAACTGCTGCACATACCCTACACATCCTTCCTGTCAGCGTAGAGGTAAATAAATGTCCGTTTGTAATGCCGTTTCCAACGTTTCGGGCGGTGTCGTTGTGTAAATCTCGTAGGTCCCCGTTCGGCATTGTCGTAACTTCTGAAAACGAGCAACCTGATTCGCGACGCTCCAAGCATTTCCTAAATGCCTGTAACTGCCGATGTGCTCCACATGCAACGCACGACCCGCTCCCTGTCGCCACTCCTTGAGCGGCGAATGGGTTGGTAACACCAAACTCTCCGGTAACATGTACCCAAGGATGTACTCGAAAACCCCCTCCTTGATCAAGAACTTGGTATACACCGCAATCATCGCTCCAGTCGTCGGTAAACCCTCACGTTCAAACTCCGCCGCCACCTCCCGCTGTGTCCTCTCCATCGCCGCATTCACTTCGTCGACACTACATCGCCCTGCAAATCCTGCCATCCGGACCGCCGCAACTTGCTCCACTCCACACACCCGCGTCTTCGATGGTATCTCTCCCAGCTCCACTAAATCCTTGAGCATATTCAGCCCCCGCTGATAGTCCATCCCAACCATCCGCTTGACCATCGGTACCATCCAAAACAGAAACCAAGGCAGCTTCGCGTCCATCGTCCATGTCACTTGCGTCGCACTTCCAACCCCCTCTAGTTCAAACGCGGTTTTGCAAGTCGTCTTCATGGGCTTGAGAAACCGCAGTTCGTCTTCGATCAAGCGATACGGTTCTAGCTTTAAATGCTCAAGCTCCCCTTCGCCAACCACCGTTCCCGTCCAATGATACTTGGATCCTACTGCGTTCGGTGTCGCACTGACTTCTACTTTCGTCGCCGGATCTGCAATCAACCATGGTGACCACGACGTCCAAGTCCCATAATCGGCAATCGTGTCGTATACCTTCGATGCAGGAGCCTCTATTCGAACCGACTGTTTGACGTTCCAAGCTGGCATGGGAATATTCTCGACTGTGGGGACGGCGATCAGGATCAGCTTCGTAATTGGCTTTATGCGAAATCCAACGGTGCTCGCCAAATGTCTCGCAACCCTTGCCAGCCAAGATCGATCAAGGTGACGCCATCAGACGAAATCTTAACCTGCGTTCCCTCTACAACACGGCCAATGTGCTGGCAAGGTAGATCGCTGAAGAGGGCTTCGAACTCGCTACGCTTCGCTTCTGGGACTTCGACTAACAACCGGCTATTTGATTCAGAGAACAAAGCAGTGGAAGCATCGACAAAGTTGGTTGCTCGCAATTGGGTAATGTCCAGATCTAATCCCAATTCACCGGAAAACGACATCTCTGCCGCTGCAACCGCCAAGCCGCCCTCACTCAAATCGTGGCAAGCAAGAATCTGCTTGGCGCCCATCGCGCGATGAACCGCTTGGTAACAACGCATCGCCAACGGCGCATCCACCTTGGGTACTTCTCCACCCTCCTTGCCCCGCAACATCGCAGCGTAAGATCCCCCGAGTTCATTGCGGGTCACCCCGATCAAATAGATCGAGCTACCGACACGTTTCAGATCCATCGTGACCGCATCGCTGGCACGATCCATCTGACCCATAGCGCTAATGAGTAATGAACAAGGAATCGCGATGGTGCGTTTTTGTCCATTCGAATCCACCCAAGTAAACTCGTTGTTCAAACTGTCCTTGCCACTGATGAATGGGGTCTTCCAAGCGACAGCTAGGTCGTAACAAGCGATCGCTGCTCGCACCAGTGTTCCTAGGGTCTCTGGTCGATCGGTGTTCCCCCAGCAGAAGTTGTCTAAGATCGCTAAACGATCCGGTCTTGCTCCCACGCACACCGCATTGCGAATTGCTTCGTCAATCGCGCTCGTCGCCATATGGTACGGATCCAGATCTCCGTAACGCGGATTCATGCCGCATGAGAGAACAATCGCGCGTTGTGACCGCAATTTCGGACGAACCACTGCCGCGTCACTTGGTCCCATACATGCTGGACCTACCAGTGGCTTTACGACACTGCCACCCTGCACTTCATGGTCGTATTGCCGGATGATCCAGTGCTTGCTCGCAATCGAAGGATGCCCCAAAATTCCCTTCAATAAGTCCTCGGCGGCGTTTCGATCTAGCGAACCGAGTTCACATGGAGCCGATTCCTTTGGCTCATACACTGCCTTGCGAACCACTGGTGGTCGACCACCATGGAGAAACTCCATCGACAATACGCCGACTTGTTGGTCTTCGTAAAGTAATCGCAACTCGCCGGTCGGCACGAACTTACCGATCACGGCATACTCCACATCTTCCTTCTTGCAGATCGCCCCAAGTCTCTCTAAATGTTGCGGGGGAACAGCTAGTACCATTCGCTCTTGGGATTCACTGATCCAGATCTCGGTGTAGCTGAGCCCTTCGTACTTCAAGGGAGCTTTGTCAAGCCAAACTTCAGCGCCAAGCTCTTCGCCCATTTCCCCGACAGCACTGCTGAACCCCCCTGCCCCGCAGTCGGTCACAGCATGATAAAGCCCTTCATCGCGAGCTTGTAAAATCACCTCCAGAACCATCTTTTCGGTGATCGCATTGC
>JBIJCS010000603.1:0-2842 GCA_044344575.1 Pirellula sp.
TTGGAAGAAGTGCGATTCATGAGATCCAAGGGAATGATGAGAAGTCCCAGGAAGATCTCGACGCGGCGGTGGAACTTGAGCCGGAATCCGCGGACGAGACCGAATTGCAACGTGCGCTGATCGCTTCTCAAATCGCACTCGTACAAAACCGCTTTGATGAAGCCATCGAGGCGGCCACACAGGCGATCGAACTGAACCCAACCAACGAGCAAGCTTATCTGCGTCGCGCGAGCGCCTATTGGTACTCCGATCAATTCGCGGAGGCTTGGGAGGACTACAACTATGTCCTCGAGACTCTCGATGCAGATTCTATCCGTGCCCGAAATGGACGAGGGGGTTGTGCGGCAGAACTCGGTGAATGTGAAACGGCGATCCAGGATTTAGAGGGAGCGGTTCGTGATGCCAGAAGCGGTGATTCCCAACTACTCCCTTACTGCTTGAATAATCTCGCAAGAGCATTGATTGGAAACGAGCAACTGAGCGAAGCGGAAGACGCATTAGCCGAGTCACTCGAGTTACAACCAAGAAATGCATGGCTTTATTTCAATCGCGGCTTGTTGAGAATCGCCCAAAAGAACTCCCTGTCTGCGTTGGAAGACTTCAAACGCGCCGTATCCGCAACCGAACCACGACTGCCCCCAAGGAAACTTGCCAAGGCGCAAGCGTTCATTGAACGGACAACCAAGGAATTAAATTCCTGATTTCGGCTGCCGAATCACCGCGCGACTCTTCGTAGTTTCTTTCGCATCAGAGACGTTGGGATTCCATCCCGCCGGGAGCGATTCAATCCGCTCAGCACTAGTAAATTTAACCCCTTGCTGCAACTTACCTCCCGCTGTTGGCGGGTCTTCGCTCGGATGAATTTTGGGCGATGCCGCTACATTCGTTGCACCAAAAACGCCTAGCGTTGGACTTGTCCCTTTTGGAACAGCAGGTACGGCTTGGTTCGCTAATACCGGAGAAACAAACCTAGAGTCATTTCTTTCCGGGCGAAAGTTCTCATCCGGCCAACCGGAATCGGTCGGTTTTCCTCGAACCGCAAGAGACTCGCGAACCCCACGAGAACCATCGCTAGGGTGGCCGGAACGGGGGGCTAATGCTAATTGATCAAATGGATTCGTGGTGTCCCAGATATCGGCCTTATTTGGACTCGATGTTGTGGTTGCCAAATTGCGGTTGGTCGTTCCCGGTGGCTGGAGGTGCTCGTCTGCCGGAATCGCATGATTTAGCTTGGAATCCGCGTCGTCAGTCCATACCGGAGGCCGTCCTAGAACGAGTCGGGTTTCATCTCCCAAGTTGTTAGAATTCGAATTGGCACTACCACCCCTGGCGATCGGAACTACCGGTAACGGTTCCCTCGCTACACGCTCTTCTAAAGTACCGACAATGGGTGGACTGTATGGCCGTAACTCCACCTGATGGCTTCCCACCAAATCCGCCGGCAATTGCCCGTAGTTTGGCGAGAGAGTTGCGAGTTCTTCCGCAGTTTGCATCCGGTCGTTCGTGTTCGGCTCGATCAAAACGGTTGCCGAATTGGGCTGATCCCAACGGGGACCGTTTGCCTCGATGAATGTCGATTTTGGAGGACTCTGGCGGTCAGACCAGTACCACAAGCCCACCGCTCCCGATACGATACAAGTGATCGCTAAGAGCTTCGGCCTGCCTGTTGCTTCCGATTGTGCTGACGGTCCGTTTTTCTTTTTCTTCGACATGGATAGATTCCCTCAAGTTCTATCGAGAGTCTTACACACCAAGAGAAAACGGACTGGCCACCGCTCGGACGCGGGCTGAATTCGGTCAAAAAAAACTTCTGAAATTCAGTTTATGCGGATTACAGAAAATGATCAGCAAGAAGCGAATTCAAGCGACTGAAGAACGGATTGAGCAACCATCTGAATCCATGGACGAGTTTGATTGCTGTGCCGATTGCATCGATTGCTGTTGGTCGGCTGAAAAATTTTTTCTTGGAAATGCAGGATGAAGTTCAATGATGTGGAATAATTGACCGACGGCACTCGCACTTTGACTTTTTCATCGTGCACATTTGATTTCCTTCCGTGAATGTACCCATCCTCTGGAGCCTCCGATGAAACTCTACGCGATTGCTACCCTATGCTTCGTCGCGCTTGCCTCTAATAGCTTCGCGCAACAATTCGCCAGCCTATTTGAGAATCCTAATCACGATTTTGGAACCGTTGCAAAAGCGGCTACCACTGAACATCGCTTCTACTTCACGAACACTCTAGCCGTCCCGATCCATGTAAAAGGGGTACGCACCTCGTGCGGTTGTACAACCCCAAGTGTCGTGACTGACACGGTTCAACCTGGTGATACGGGCTGCATCCTTGCCGTGTTCAATACCAAGACACACTCAGGCTCGCGGGCAGCTACCGTTACCGTAACGTTTGATAAGCCCAGTTACGCAGAGGTACAACTGCACGTGAAGGGTTACATCCGAACCGACGTAGTCTTCAAGCCTGGTGAAGCAATGTTAGGCAAGATTCGTCAAGGAACCGCGGGCTCGCAAGAAATTGCGCTCGAATACGCCGGCAAACCTGATTGGCAAATCACTCACACGCAATGCAACGAACCATTTGTAAAGGTGGCTTTCCGGGAAAAGTCGCGAAACGGCGGGCGAATTGAATACATGCTCAACGTGGCGATCGATGAAACCGCTCCAGCTGGTCCGCTGCAATCGGAAATTCTGCTCCATACAAACGACCGAAATCTAAAAACAGTTTCCCTGCGTCTGACAGCCGATATCGAATCATCCTTGAGCGTATCGCCAAACCTGCTTTCTCTCGGAAAGATCTCCACCGAAGATGAGCCCAAGCAAGTCTTG
>JBIJCS010000116.1:0-10407 GCA_044344575.1 Pirellula sp.
ATCCACCACTCAACTCCCAATCCCAACTCCGCACTCCACCTCCGATAGCGAGCTTCCCGCGGATATCGAACAATCATTCGATTCGCTGCCAACTCCGCTCCTCGCATCCGCTCAATCCATCCCGTAAACTCACCAGAATTCAGCGACTCTACCCCATCTCTCACTCCGCCTCGCACCGCCAATAACCCCTCTTCAATCCGCTCGGTATACACCCCATCAACCCTAGGTTCCACCCAAACCACACTCACGACATAAATCAAACAAGTCACCACCCCAAGCACCACCGAAGGTACCCCCCAACGCCAATAAGTCTCCGCAGTCTCAGGTAAGTTCTGATTCATTCCAACACCTCACGCACCTGCTCTTCCCCCCCACGAATCAACCCTAATACCCCCTGAGATTGACTCCAAATCTGCCGACGACCTACCAAGAAAAGCCGACGTAACTCTCGCAACTCTTCTTCACTCGGCTCACTATGCGTATGCGCTAACTGCTGATACTGAAACGTTACCGGATCGACCACCACATCCGTTCGCCTCTTGCGATTCCACAACGTGTTCTGCCACCGCGCCGCTCGCTGACGAAAAGCTACCGAACCCTCATACGTGTAAGGCAATCCATCCTCGTCAAATAACGAAAAATGCAAGACCGCCTTATCCCCCAAATCATTCTCTAAATGGTTTCATAAAAAGCCGCATCACTCCCATCTCCCTCCATCAACACAGATCTATTCCGCTTCCAACCCGAATTGATGTAACACTCCCACAACGGATGCCAACCTCGAAACGGAAAATCTAAACACACCGTCATTCTCCCCAACCCACTGGCAACCTCCCACACCCTTGAATGCTGCCCCAACATGTCGTCCCGCTCTCGATACTCCGTCTGAAATCCCAATACCTTCGCGTCCTCACCAAACACTAAATTACCACGACCTGGAAAACGCTCCGCCTCTTCCCTACTCATGCTAGGAATATCCGGCGCTCGATGAAAATCAAACACCGCTTGAACACTGTCAGGCAAAAAGATAAACATCAACAACGGGACAACTAACCAACGCAATCCCAATACATACCCCCCTCCCACACCCCTAACATCTCCTCGCTGTACATCTTCCTCTCTCTCCCGTGAAAAATATCTTACCTGCAAATAATTCAAAAACTGCACCGAACTCCAATGCACCCACGCCGTAAACGCAAACACCATCAACCCCAACACCGTATGCACTTGCCCACTCGATAAATCCACCGAAAACCATTCCAACCCAGCGACAATTAAAAAGATCCGTAACAAATTCCCCAAGATCGCCCACAGCGGCACCGTCACTATCGTTATCAAACTAACCAACCACCCCGCTCTCCCCAATAACAACAACACACCCGCTACCGCCATCAACGCGTACTGACTGTCTACCCCACTGCAAGCCTCCTCCACAAACAAGGGCTTCGATGCAATCTCAATAACATTCCCCCGCCTGACATGCACGATCCCTGCCAAGTCCATCAAACGACTACAAACAAATGAAGACAAAGCCTGCAACCCCTGAACCAACTGATGATCCCAACCAAACGGTGGTGGCAATGCCACAAGCAACAAACCAAGAATCCCCAATACGCGTAACACACTGAAATGCGGCCTCGCTCCCAACGCCCACACTCCTACCATCCAAATCGCACACCCATGCGCTAACCATGGACTTCCCAAAACCAACGCAGCTATCGCAATCAAACAACCCAACAACCACAACCAAAAAACCCATCGTCGCAACGGACGAACCACCTTCGGCTCCGCTTCCGTCCTCAAAAAATAAATCGCACCAAAAATCACCAACGGAAAAAACTGCATGTGAGGCTTGCGCATCAACACAACCCCCTGCATCCATAACAACGGCGATAACACCACTAGCGGTAACACCAAAGCACTCAAAGTCCAGCCAAGCCCCGACCGATCTCTCTCTAGCTTTCCTACATCACTTGCCATCGCCCCCATCACACCACTCCCCCTTCCGACGATGAACTAGATCTACCCGACTCCTGTCGCAGCTCTCCCACCTTCATCTCGATCAAGTACTCGTAAATCGACAGCAACTTGCAGTAATGATATCCAGCCCGCCCATCGAGAAACCCCAACTTCCAAAAGTACATGTACGCAAATCGCAATTGAGATCGGAACGGCAACCGAAACGATAACTCCTTTAACGCTACTCGCCGTACCGACGGACCCTTCCACGGCAGCAAATCCCCCCATCGAATCCGCCCAGCACGCAAACTCTTCAAAGATTCCATCGCCTCCTGCGTCGAGTAACTGTTGTGCTTCTCCACCCAGTGCGATAAACCCTTGCGAAAACTGTAATGATGGAAATGCCCCTCTAACTTCCCCTCTACCCCCGATACCACCGCCGTCGGATTAACCAACCTCTCCCATCGCACCTTACTCGGCCTGTAAAAGCGCAACACCCATACCGGATAGATGCCACAATGCTTTATCCACCTACCCATGAAAAAATTCTTGTACCTCAGTCGATATGCAACCGGTCGCAGTGCATCCTCTCGCCCCTCACTATCCTTAGCAATCCGATGCAACTCCTCACGTAAATCCCCCGGCATCACCTCGTCCGCATCCGAGTAATATAGCCACGCATGCTTGAACGCTATCTGACCTCCCGCCCAATTCAAATGCGCTGACCAATTGTCAAAGGCGCGATGCACAACACGTGCTCCAAAGTCTCTAGCAATCTCCACCGTTCGATCGGTACTTCCTGAATCCAATACCACAATGTCATCACACCAAGCCAACGAAGCCAAACAATGCGGCAAATTAATCTCCTCGTTCTTGGTCAAAATCAACACTGATATCACGTTCCTACCTCCCGTATCACCCTTGCTTTGCGAATCACCGCCGGATTGCCAACCACCACCATCCAATCCGCCACATCACGCGTCACGACCGCACAAGCCGCCACGACCGCTCCTCGACCAACCCGCACTCCTGGCCCAACAAAAGCCCTCGCACATACCCAAGCCCCATCGCAGACTTGTATCGCAGCATGCGTCAACCGCATCTGAGGATGCGAGATGTCATGACTCCCAGTACACAACATCGCCTCCATACTCACCGTACAGTGATTTCCAATCACAATCCGATCCACCGAATAAACCCCAACCCTCGGCCCAATCGAGGAATGCTCTCCAACCTCCAAATAATAAGGATCTCGTATGTCCACCGTCGAATAGATGTAACTGGTTGCACTCAACTTCGCACCAAAGCGACGAAGAAGAAAACGCCTCCAACGAAACGCCCTCTGAGGACTATATCGAAACACCGTCCCCTGAACCCACGACCAAATATATCGCCGTAACTTCGACCCAAATGTCGCTTCATTCACATACCGAGATAAGTCAATTTCAACCATCGCTATGCCACCCTATCTTCTCATACTCTCGCCGAACCCCTGCAGCAATCCCACCCCATCCAAATGCCTCCTGCATCCAAACTCGCCCCCGCATTCCCATCTCCCATCGCCTCGTATCACTGGATTGCGTACCCTCCCTCAATCCACACAAGACCCCCTCGGGCGTCGCATCTACCCACCAACCACAATCCCGCTCTAACATCCCCCCCCATGGCGCTCCACGCGTTGTCAAAACCGGCAACCCAAATGCCAATGCCTCCGCAACCGCTATCCCAAAGTTCTCGCTATACGTCGGTAACACAAACAAGTCCGATTCCAAAAGCACTCGCTCCTTGGCCTCCCCATAAAGCGAATCACGAAACTCCCACTCATCCTCAATCCCCAAGCGTCGTACCAGCCCTTGAACCTCCCCACGATGCCCACCTACGTCCGGTCCAACTACCAACATCCTCCACCCCCGCGGCCGTAACTTGCCCCAAGCCTCAGCTAACATCAGCAACCCCTTCTTCGGATGCACCCGACTTAAAAACAACACTTGCCGAACCCCACAAGTCTCCCGCATCCGAACACTAGTCGTCGGAATGTCTATTCCGTTCGGATAAACGACCACCGGCGAACGTAACCCCAACCGCTTAAACTGCTCCCCCTCGCTGGTCGCTGTCGCCATCAATGCAGAAGCCCCCTGCAAATCCCTCCGCTGATACAACCACCACGCAACCCGCTTCTTCAACCACTTCGCTTGTAACGCCCACGGCTCAAGCATCCCATGAGGACTCACTAGGTAACGAATCCCATTCCTTCGACACCACCAAGCGCCGCGATGCAAGTGCCAATCCCATACGCCATGAAAATGAACTAATACTCCCGAATCCGTCCCCTCACTCCTAACCCACTCTCGAAGACTTGCGTAAACCGCCATCCCCACCTGCACATGCACCAACGGATCACTCGAATGATCCGGACACACCAAAACACAACGCACCCCCTCCAACTGCAAACTCTCAACAAGCCTCGTTACGGAAATCGACGGACCTCCACGATCCAATCGCGTCGAACTTGTTACATGCACTACACAACCCATAACCTAACCCTCCACCCCATACACCATCTCGCGCGCAATCCGCCGAACCCTCGCCCCCCAAGCCGCAGACGTGAATCTCTCCGATGCAACCCGCGCAGCATTTCGCATCACCTCCAGCGAATCCCACCAACCATCACTACGCTCCATCGCCCTGGCCAAACCCTCCGGATCTCCCGCCTTAATCATCACACCAGTCCGCCCCTCCTCCACTAAATCCCATCCAGCCCCACACCTATCCGTGCAGATTACCGGTAAACCACACCCCATCGCCTCCGCAATCACCACCCCCCATGGCTCATAAAGACTCGGTAAAACGAAAATCCCCGCAGCCCCAAAAAACTCCGGCAACTCACTAGGTTGCACAAACCCATAATCCGTAACCCCTTCTTGCCCCCTAAACAATTGCGCCAATGGACCCGCCCCACAACACCACAAATCCCACGGATTCTCCACACGCTCCCGATACCGGCGATAACCATCAAGCAATACATCCACTCCCTTCTGCGAAACATACCTTCCAACAAACAAAAATGCCCGCCGACGCTCTCTAACATCAAGATCCATCAATCTCTTCGCCATCGATTCATCCCAAGCGTAGATGCCCGACTCAACCACCCCAGGCTCAAACCCCAATCGACCCGCATACACCCCAGCATCCGGCCCAGCAACCAAAACGCGATCTATAACCCGCAAATACCTCCACAAACGCACCCTCGCTAAATACTGCTTCCACTCCCCACGCCAAGGCGTATCCATCCCCATCAACACCTTCGGTACCTTCCCCTCACCATACCGCCACCGCGAAAGCACACGACGATAAGCTACCGTACCCCAACCCGCAACCAAAACAACATCCGGCTTCTCCCTCTCTAAAATCCCCTGCACATGCCCCTCTAACCCCACATCTCCCTCTTCCAACAAAGTCAACCCACGGACCCCTGCCACAACCGACTCGTCGAACCCCACATGATCCCTCGCTAACCTTGTACGCCAAGCCAATACACGAAGATCAATATCGTCGTAACCACCCAACGCACGCCAACACGCCCCCATATAACTAGATACATGAGTCCATAACACAACCAACTTCATTCGCTCGACGCTCAAGATACACCCTCCAGAGCTCGAGCAAGATCCATCGCGCGCAAATCCCAACGATGCGATGCCAAATCATACTGCAGATCACCCTGACGGCCCGCCGACAAACATCGCTCGATCCCCTCCGCATACCCCTCCGCCGTCGGCTCCACATACGTCGCGAGATCTCCCAATATCGATCGAACCTCCCCAACATCCGATGTAATCACCGGCCTGCCAGACTGAGCAAACTGAAAACATTTGAATGGACATCTCGCAGAATTCAACAAATTTCGCCGTATCGGAAACACCAAACAATAAGCCTCACGCAACTGCCGCAACATCAGATCCCAATCCAAATACCCAGGTAACTCAAACCGTGTTAACCCCAACGCCTCCACCCGCCGCCGCGTTCGCTCCATGTCCTCCCCGTCCCCTATCCAACACGCCCTCGACTCCACCCCACGCCGCTTGAGTTCCCCCATCGCCTCAACAAATAAATCATGATCCCAACTCGAATACAAATTCCCCATTCCAACAACAACACTTCCATCACTGTCATCACGAGGATCCGGGAAACTGCGCGGCAAACATGCATACGGTAAATAAAGCGTCTGACAACCAAAACGATTGTGAATGTACTCCCCTAACCACCGACTCGCCGTCACCACCAATCCCGCATGACGCATCAAAACATAAGAACGTAGATCCTCATAAGCCTTCACCACCGTAGAAGCCTTCCAAAACGTCGACCAATCCTCCCAATCCAATACATACTTGACCCGCCGAAGCATCAGCGCGATGGACATCGCCTTCTCCTTCGGATTGAGAAAATGAACAAACAAAGGATCAAAAGAACGAATCAACCTTCGCAATTCCCCAAAAAACGTGAATTGACTCGCATCGAAGTAAAACGGCTCTACCGCCCGTGTCCTGCCAACCTCCTTGTTTCGAAACGTCGCTGGTACCGCAACCCGCGCATCCCACCCCAATGCACGCAACCCACGCGATAACTCCTCGGCACGCAACGTTGATGTCCCACCCAAGTCACCAAAGGATATGAAAAGGATTCGCCGCGATCTCATCTCTCACCTGTGATGCCAACGGTACGATTGCCAACCTCACCATCCCATACCCCCCTGCGTCGCTCCATCGAAGCAAACACCAAAAATGCCATCGCCGATGGCCATACAAACCGTGCAAACGAATGAGGTGAAAACAGAACGTGCCAACCAAAAAACGGCAAATACACCACCGCAATCGCCACCATCGCAACCGAACCATACCGCAAAATGCGATCCGTTAAAACCAACGTTCGAAAAATCACAAATAACCAATACAAAAAACCTAATACGCCACTAAAAACCCAAGCCCCCAATAACACCGAATGCACAGGCAACACATCATGCACAATCGACTTCGGTGCCCTCGCCCCATAGATCTCTCGCATCTTCAACAAATACAACTTCCGCAAATGGATCGGATTGGCCCACGATCCATGACCCAATAACGGCTTCTCCGCAATCGCATCAATCGCAATCACCGACTCGTTTCGCGCTAACAATAAAACCTCAATCGGATTGTACGGATTCTTCGCTAAATCAATCTGGATCTTCGCCGTCTTCCCCAACCCACCACTCTGAGCATAACTTACATACATCAAAAAAAACGGGACCATCAAAATAGCCGCTAATACCGCCCCATTGCGAAATAAATAACGCAAGTCCTTACGACCACTTAGCAAACTGTACCACAAGTAACAGAAAATCAACGTGCTCGTTAACGCGATCAATCCGTCAGATCGACCACCATAAATATTCCCCACCACCCCATAAACCAATCCTGTTCCAATCACTAACCAAGGTAACGTCCCAAAAGCAACATAAGCCAGAAACCCAAAACACGGATACGCCCAAGCCGAAACATAAAAGTCCCACAGTTGCTCTGGGTTCACCTCCGATTTGTCGCCGTAAAAATAAAGATAAAATGCCCCAAATGCCCCACCGCATGCCATCCCAATTATCGTTCCGACGTGATTGCGATACCGATCCTGATACAACCCACAATAAAATAACAAGTTCACCAACGTCAAACCAATGTTACCCCAACCTCGAATGTACTTCGACGATGGCGATCCATTCACTAAATCACTCAACACCTGCGATACCAACCACAATATCCCCCCAATCAATAACCACGACACTTCCCGATTCCTCAATGCCCCCAAAATCGATCGCATAAAGAACGGAAACAAAACCAGTATCAAAATTTCCCCAAGCCGAAACGTTCCAACCAACGTAACGGGAATCACCATCGTCGACGATGTCAGAAACGGTACCAAATTACGACGATCAAATACCGCCCTCCAAACATCCTCCTCCGCCCCAATACGACGATCCCCTATACCCGCCGCCCCCCTTTGAGACGCCCCACCCTCCACCCATCGCACTGATCGCCCCAAACCAACTCCTTGCCTACTCATCCTTATCTCCTCCCTCGCATCCGCAAAACCAAATACCACAGCACCCACCGCAATCGTAAACCCGCCCCCACAAATAAAGAACGGCGAACCTCTCGAACTAACGGCCTCAACGACCTAGTCCGCCAACTCTTTACCCACAACGATGCCAAGTACCGCTCTCGCTCCTGCGGCCAATACTCCCGCACAAAATACCACCTCGCCCACTCGCGAGGAAATCGCAAGTCACTCGATTGAACCGTAATCGATCCTGCATGCGAATGCATCACCGCTAAATGCTCATCCACACAGCGTATCCTATCATAACGCGACCCAACAATTGCTAAAATCAACATGTCCGGCCCAGCACCATGTGAATTAAAGTCTATCCCAAAAGGATTCTCAATCTCCGGAAAAATCGCACTGACCAAGTCCACACGACGAAACACTGCCCCAACCGGATTGATCAACTGAATCCGCTCCGGATTATCAAACACAACCGCCCGAAGTAACTCCCCTCGCGAAATCTCTCTGCGCTCTTGAAATGTCGATCGACCAACCTCTCGACCATCCTGACACTTCACATGACCCGTAATCACATAGCCAGTCTGCGAGTCAAATAAAGGCAAAACCTTTCCAAGAAAACCGGGCTCCACCGTGTCATCCGAAAATAACAAATGACAATACTCCCCACGCGCTATCTCAACCCCACGCTTCCAATTCTTCACCGGACCAATATTGCACTCATTGCGAACACACCGCACCCGAGTATCCCGACGGGAATACTCTTTGAGGACCTCCCATGTCCCATCCGTACTGCAATTGTCCATCAACAATATCTCGTGACCATCGATTCCCTGCGAAATCGCACTCTCGATCGATCGCTTCACTAAATCCTTTCGATTGTATACCGGGATCACCGTCGTTACTCGTATCATGCTTGAAGCTGCCTTCGGCATTCAAGCCAAACAAACGGACCAACAACCGCGAAAAGTGATAAAGAAAGCACACTCGCTAATAAAATCCCTCCACTCCCCAAACCGTCCATCTGACATAAGGTAATCGCAAGCGGCAAATTGATCACGCACGCAATCGCTGAACACCAAGCCTGCTCCCGCACCCTCCCAATCCCATTCAATAAAGAAGCATTCGCACTCGACCAAATTACTACCAGTCCATAAATAACCAACAACACCAATGCAGCGCGACTGATCGTAATCGTAGGATCCACCCAACGGTGTATAACCCAATTCAACACATACGCTAAAATAATCGCGCCAACTCCAAACGGTAACATCAACAACAGCGCGATGCGGCGAATCAAATCCAATCCCGCCAAATCCCTCTTCGCCCAGTGCGCACCCGCTAACCCCCACATCGGCCCAATCACCATCGAATAGCCCGTCGTGATCAACGCAATAAAACGCAACATCACGTCATACTCTGCCGCAACCTCTGGCCCCAAATACCGTAAAGCAACAAAACGATCCGTCGCGAATATCAACAAATACGTCACCTCTAAAACTAAAAACTGCCCCCCCAAAAATAATACCTCGCGATAAACGCCCCAATGGAACTCTTTTAATCTAGGTACCAATCCAGGCAATCGACGAAAAACCACCCAAGCCTGAATGCTATGAGCAACTACATACGTAAATAAAGATACCGCCGATAACCTCACTAAACTTATCTGCCACCCGCTCGCCCTCGCACAAATCACATAACACAAAAGACCCAATGTCGAAACAACACTTACCGTCGATACTAAACCATTCCAATGCTTGGCTACCAAAATCGCATTCGTTACCCCAAAACATTGGTTCCAAGCTAAAGCCACAAAACTCAGATAAATCGCCCAGCCCACTTCCCCGTCACCCGTTGCGCTACGCATCCATGTAGCCCATGGAATTCCCAGCCAAAAAACCACCAACGCAACACACATCGCAGCAATACACCAAACAATCCCCTGCCCAATCATCGCAGAGGCAATATACCGACTCGCTCGTTCCTCCTGCCCCAAATTAATCGACTCGATCAACTTGTTCCGTAACCCCATCCCAATTCCCAAATCCAATAAAACAAACCAAAACACCGTCGACTGCAAAACCACCCATACCCCATACTCCCCCTTTCCCATCTCCTTAATCAACAACGGAAATAGACAAAATTGCAAAACCAAAGAGAGCAACTTTAATCCAACAGCGATCCCCAAGTTCCGACGCAGAACTTTCAACACTCGCTGTAATTGCCCACCCATCCCATCCATCACAAACACTCCCAACGTTCTCCACCCAAATTCGAACCACCCGGAACGCTGCGCTCAAGTCTACGTCACCATCCATATCGGTAAAGCCGAAAGAACTTGTTTCGTCCACGCAA
>JBIJCS010000604.1:0-2837 GCA_044344575.1 Pirellula sp.
GTGCCAGCGGCTACAGTATCATAGCGCGATGGAATTTGCTCGGGAATGGTGAAGGTTTCTTCTACGTTTTGGGGATTGGAGTCGAACATGTGTCTGGCTGTTCCGGGACAGATTCTTCGTGTTGACCAATCCTCGGGAATGCGAATGGGGAGAGTGGATTTTGGGGGTGTCTTGCAGGATGTATGCTTGGAGTATACACCCGAAGCGGTGGTAGGGGACTTTGTTGTTGTGCATGTTGGTTTTTCTATTGCAAAGCTCGATACTCAGAGGGTGGAGGAGACATTTCGCCTCCTGGAGCAGATTCCGCGAACCGGGGTGGAAGATCTATGAGTCCAGATCGATTGGACGCCAGAGGGCATACCGAAGACGCGTTGCGAGAGGATGAGATTCGCGAGGCGAAGGAGCTTGCGGCGGAGGTCAATCGCATCTGCAAGCACGATTGGACGATCATGGAGGTGTGCGGTGGGCAGACCCATGCGATCATGAAATATGGGATTGATCAATTGCTCCCCAAGTCCTTGCGAATTGTGCATGGTCCAGGCTGTCCGGTGTGTGTTACTTCGGTGGAGATATTGGATCAAGCAATTGCGATTGCGCAGCGAGCGCGTGTTGTGCTATGCACCTACGGGGACATGTTGCGCGTACCTGGTACGAAGTTGGACTTAGCCAGAGCGCGCGGGTTGGGAGCGACACTACGGGTGATCCACTCGCCGTTGGACGCTTGCCGAATCGCGTCAGAGGAATTGCGATCGGAGAGTCCGCGAGAAGTCGTTTTGTTTGCGATTGGTTTTGAGACAACAGCACCTGCGACAGCAATGGCGGTTCGAAGAGCTGCGGCGGAATCGTTGCACAATTTCTCAGTCTTGGTCTCGCACGTCCTGGTACCTCCTGGACTGGATGCCATTTTTCAAGATCCAGACCACGGTATCGACGGAGTATTGGCAGCGGGACACGTGTGTGCAATTACCGGATACGAAGCCTATGAGGAATTTGCGGAACGCTATCGGACGCCAGTCGTCGTTACTGGTTTTTCGCCAATTGACTTACTCCGAGGGATGGTCACGGCGGTACGTGAGTTGGAAGCGATGGCGGAGAAACCACAGGTCGGTGGACGGGTCCTCAATGCCTATCCACAAGTGGTTCAACGGATTGGTAACCGTGCGGCGCGAAATGCTTTAGATGACGTCTTTGAGCCTTGCGATCAGATTTGGCGGGGATTGGGAGTACTACCTAGCAGTGGGTACAAGCTCAGGGGGAAATACCGGCTTTTCGATGCGATGGAGCGATTTAAGGAAATGGATCCATGTCGGCCTAATCAGCAATTACCGCAACGAAGTGCTTCAACAAACGTCAGTACAGGAGGGAGTGGCGTTTCTTGTCGCGCTGCAGAAGTCTTGCGGGGAAAGATCCGACCAACTCAGTGTGAAGCTTTTGGTAAAGAATGCACACCTACGTATCCGCTTGGCGCACCGATGGTATCCAATGAGGGAGCTTGCGCCGCATACTTTCATCATGCGCGTCACGGGAAAGTGGATGATCGAGTGGGAGGGGAAGCATGAGCACTGGTGATTGGACCTGTCCACTGCCACATCCTTTGACTGAAGCGGTTACGCTGTCGCATGGAGCTGGAGGAAAGCTGTCGGCTGACTTGGTAGATCATGTGTTTCTTCCGGCGTATGGGAACGACGTGTTAGCTGGGAAGTCGGATAGTGGTGAGTTTGCTTGTCCAGATGTCCCGGGTAGGTTGGCGGTTACGACGGATGCATTCGTGGTTCAGCCACTTTTTTTTCCCGGGGGAGATTTGGGATCGTTAGCGGTGTACGGAACATTGAACGACTTGGCCGTTCAGGGGGCAGAAGGGATTGCGTTGACTGCGGCCTGGATCATCGAAGAGGGGTTTTCGATTCGGGAGTTAAGACGTCTTGCGGAGTCGGTGGGGAAGGTGGCTCGGGAGTGTGGAATTCGGGTGATAGCGGCGGATACAAAAGTCATCGAAAGAAAACGTGGTGATGGTTGTTATTTGACGACAAGTGGGGTGGGATGGATACGCGATGGGATTGAGCTAGGAGTATCGAAGATACGTTCGTCCGACTGCGTGTTGCTTAGTGGCTCGATCGCTGAGCATGGAATGGCTGTGATGGCATTTCGCGATCAACTAGCCTTTCATCCACCGCTGGAAAGCGACTGCAGTTCGCTATGGTCTTTGATTGAGGGATTGTTGCGGCAAGTGCCTAGTGTACGCGTCATGCGTGATCCGACACGTGGGGGAATTGCTGCGAGTTTGAACGAATTCGCCACTGCCACGAACTTGTGTTTTCGTATTCAGGAAGATGCGATACCGATTCGTCCCCAAGTGCGTCGAGCTTGTGAGTTATTGGGGATTGATCCTTGGGTGGTCGCTAACGAGGGCAAGGTTTTACTCGTTGTGGCGAAGGAGGATGCAGATCGTGCTTTAGAGATCTTGCGAGCTCATCCTATGGGGCGTGAGAGTGCGGTAATCGGATTTGTCGACGAGACATTTCGGGGTAGGGTGGTCGCTGAAACGCGGTTTAAGACGCAACGAGTGGTACCGATGCCTACTGGTGAATTGCTACCAAGAATTTGTTGAGTGTGCCGACTACGGTTGCAGGAGTTTTTTACCTGTGAGTTGTTCTATTTTTTGAAACAGCGGATTTTGTTCGCAAAGGTCACGAGTGACAATCGGCTTGCGAGAGTTCGAATCGCTGGTCGAATGGATCGTTAATGGGAGTGAGGACGCAGTAGCTGCGAGGGTTTCGGTCAGATCGCAATGCCGTAGGATACCCAGCAAAACGAATCCGTCGAAGTACGCATTTGGA
>JBIJCS010000605.1:0-2833 GCA_044344575.1 Pirellula sp.
GAAGGTTGATCCATTCCATTGAGCGCGGAGATTTGGGGTTTGGAGGACGAGTGGATTGCAGAGAGCTTTTGGTATTCGGTGTTCGAGTAGGTCGAGGATGGGATCGAAGCAACCTTGGCTCATGCGTATGGAGGCTTCGAAGGAGTTAAAGGCATTGTGAGGTGTTAGCAAAAGATTTGGAGTGGAGCGAAGAGGATGATCGGGTGGGAGTGGTTCTTGTTCGTAGACATCGATTGCAGCCCCGCCAATCCATTTTTGTTTGAGGGCTATTTCGAGGGCTTGGTGGTCGATCAGAGCACCGCGAGCGGTATTGATCAATATTGCGTGGGGTTGCATTTTCTGGAGGTTGGACGTTGAGAAGAGGTGACGATTTTCCGGCGTGTTTGGTGCGTGGATGGAGATGAAATCCGAAGAATGGAGCAGCGTGTCGAAGGGGATCCAAGAGACGAGGGATGCGAGTTGTTTTTGGGATTCTGAAAGTTGATTGGAGGCGAGAAGGGTTTCGTAGGCAGGATCACAAGCGGCAACGCGCAGTCCAAACCCGAAAGCTCGGCGTGCGACGGCTTGGCCGATACGACCGAAGCCGACGAGTCCGAGTTGTTTATCGCGTAGTTCGATTCCTGGGAACTCGTTCCATCCGTTCGAGCGCATGCATTCGTACCCGATATGGATATGGCGTGCGATGGAAAGGAGGAGACCGAAGCAATAGTCAGCGACGGCATCGGTCATTGCATCGGGGACATTAGTAACGATTACGCCGTGTTGGGTTGCTGCTTGGAGGTCGACGCTATCGGTACCAATTCCGCAACGAGCGATGAGTTTGAGATTGGGGAGTTTTGAGAAGACATTGGCAGAATAGTGGTCTGTGGCTGCGATGATTGCATCCGCTTGAGCGGCTTGGGAGCAGAGTTCTTCTTCGGAGAGGGGGCCCCAGCGCAGAGCGTGTTGAACGGAGCAACCGAGAGCTTCCAGGCGGGCTTGGAGATCACGGCCTGTTACGGAGAAGGCTTGGGCAGTTACCAGGATTTTCATGTGAGTTGTTTTGCTAGATCGGTTCGGTTCGGCATTGAAACCGTACGGGACCGTGCTGAGGAGCGAAGGAGATTGGATTGTATCAAATGTGCCGACGGTGGGGTGATTGGGCAAAATTCCAAGACGGATTCGATTAGGAAAGATAGGGGGGCTAATGAGAGTGTGCCGAAGACCGTTGTGATCGGAAGCTTTGGGTGCGTGTTGAGATTTTCCAGAGCGTGGATCCGATTCATCCTTCGCAATCATTCTCCGCAATTTAGGGAGCTAAAAGGTGAAATCCGAAATTCAAGCGTCGTTGTCAACCGTACTGCCAGGGATGGTATCGAACGATCCGCCGGGTGCTTCGGGGATTGGGTCGCGAGCTGCGGTTCTGTCGGTAGATGATCGATTGTTAGACGACTCGTCGGTGGATCGATTGGTCAAGCTGATTGATTCTTACAATCGCGGCGTACAGGCTTGGACTGCTCAGGACGAGTTATCGAAACGCGGGGCAATGCCGAGCGCGATGACGTTTGGATTGTTTGGGTTAGGGATCGCGATTACTGCAGCCACGAACTACTGGAATTACGGTCGACAATTGGCTGATCATGAGTTTGTCTTGTTCAACATTTCGGGAGCAATGGTATTCCTGTTGTCGGGAATTAGTTTGTTCTATGACCGGTCGGTTCGGGAGATTGGGAATGACAGGTTGCGCAAGGAGGCGGGTCGTCGAGTGGAGACGATGAGTGAGCAAGTCCGTTCGTTAGCGCAGCTTTACCAGAAGTGGATTGCGGACTGGAAGAGTCAAAAGTCTCAATTAACACGATTGGAAAGTGCAGTGAAGGACTTTGACGCACAGACGGTCGCGGCGCAGGTCAAGTCTCGGCAGTATGTGGAAGAATCCGAGGTGTTGGGTCGTCAGCGTAGTGAGTTGCTAGAGCATGTCGAGTTATTGAAGGGGCAAGCGGAGCAATTGCAAGCGGATGCAGACTATGCAAAGTTGAAGTTGTGCGGTATTGATTCTGAGATAGAGGCGAAGAAAGAGCATTTGTCTGATTTGCGTCTTGAGCGAGAGAAGGTGCGGCGCGAGATTTTGGATCTGGAAGAGAAGTCGGCGCAAGCGTCGGATGCATTTGAAGTGACTCGCAATGAGTATGAGGCAAACTTACGTCAGTTCAACCGCGACTTGCAATCGGTGGAGCGTCGGATTGAGAAGTTGAGTGATGAAGCGAATGGATTACAGGGAGAGTGCGAAAGCTTGAATCGTCAGAAGAGCGATTTAGAAGCAGACTTGGATTCGCTGAAGATTGAGTTCGACCGCAACTTGGAAATTCAGACGCAGACTTTGGCGCAGGTGACATCTTCGTTGCAAGATGCGAAAGCCGAACGAGCATTGTTAGAAGAAGCTATCTCTTTGAATCGATCGCAGTTGGAGAGTTTGAAGGGCGATTATGCGGGCTTGGTTCAAGAGATCGAAGTTTTGGCAACGAGTAAGCAGCACTGTGAAGCGACACTCAAGGGCTTGATGGAAGAAACGGCACAGAAGCGAGAATTGAACGACTTGTTGGAGACGCAGACCAAGGTATTGGTAGAAGACAGGGAGATGCGATGCAACAAGCTTGATAAATCGATTGCCGAATTGGATGGGGCATTGTCGAGTCGTCGCGGCGAGCTGTTAGTAGCGACTGAGCAGTTTGAGACGGTACAGAACCAGCATCGGCAGTTGGCAGCGGAGATCGATCATCTCAGCCGCGTGAAGCTTGCGATGGAGACGTCCGTCAATGAATTGACAGATCGTCTAGCAAACAAGTCGACCGACTTC
>JBIJCS010000606.1:0-2831 GCA_044344575.1 Pirellula sp.
GCAACGTCCACCGCCCTCCCGTAGCCACCGTTCGCCAGACGGTGGTGATTTTCCTCGCTCTTCCAACGCACTCCCGTAGCCACCGTTCGCCAGACGGTGGTGATTTTCCTCGCACTTCCAACGCCCTCCCGTAGCCACCGTTCGCCAGACGGTGGTGATTTTCCTCGCACTTCCACCGCACTCCCGTAGCCACCGTTCGCCAGACGGTGGTAGTTTTCCTCGCAACATCCACCGCTTGGCAGCGGTGGCTACGATGGGATGTCGGTGGAGATTTTCCTCGCAACTTCCACCGCTTGGCAGCGGGTGGCTACGATGGGATGTCGGTGGTAGTCTTCCTCGCAACGTCCACCGCTTGGCAGCGGTGGCTACATAAGACTGCGCTGACCGCTGCACATCTCCTACGTCGTGAAAAACAGAAAGGCCACCGGAATGATCCGATGGCCTTTTGTTAATCATCGAAGACTCCATATTCAACGGAGCCTGACCTGATCCGTTACTTCGCTGGCGGAAGGATCACGGAATCGATGACGTGGATCACGCCATTTCCTGCATCGATATCGGTAGCAAGAATCTTTGCACCGTTCACATATGCTGCACCGTCCTTGACGCTGATCTCGACTTTGCCACCTTGAAGTGTAGCTGCTGTCTTCGCTTTCACTGCATCTTCGGAGTATACGCGGCCTTCGACAACGTGGAACAACAAGATCGACTTGAGCTTGTCCTTGTTCTCCGGCTTGAGCAACGACTCAACGGTTCCGCTTGGCAACTTACCAAATGCTTCGTCGGTTGGAGCGAATACAGTCAGGGCTTTATCACCACTGAGTGCATCGACGAGCCCTGCAGCTTTGGCAGCTGCGAGCAACGTGGAGAACTTGCCAGCCTTCGTTGCAACTGCTGGGATGTTATCAGAAGCTGGGAGAATCACTGAGTCGATGACGTGGATTACACCGTTTGTGCAAGCGATATCGGTTGCTACGACATTCGCTCCATCGACGGAAACTTTGCTTCCATCAACCTTCACGTCGATCCGTTGCCCATTGAGGGACTTTGCACCCTTCAAGCCGACAACGTCCTTAGCCATTACCTTGCCTGGAACGACGTGGTAAGTGAGAACTGCTTTGAGCTTTTCCTTGTTTTCTGGCTTAAGCAGCATTTCGAGGGTTTCCTTAGGAACCTTTGCAAACGCTTCGTCGGTAGGAGCAAACACAGTAAATGGACCAGGGCCTTTGATTGCATCAACCAAACCGGCTGCGGTCAATGCCGTTGCCAACGTCTTGAACTTGCCTGCTTCCACAGCCGTTTCAACGATGTTCTTTTCGAAACCAAACGCGGTGGAGGACACTACGCTAAGCACAGCGCCGACAACAAACTTCGATAACTTCTTCATAACCAACTCTCACAAAAAACGGAAGGAATTTTCCAAAGCTACCTGAACGCCTCTGGCAGCCACGTGCATTGTCAGCCTCATCTGCGGAACTGCATCGGGCTTCGTGGGACTATAGCGGGGTTGTCAAGCACCAGACGTAATTTTTTAAGGTTCGACTATCGGGTGACACGACCTATTTCGGATAGCACTTGCCACGTAACTAGAATGAGAAAATACCCTTGTCATTCTGTGGCTAGCTACTGTCCAGAAGGGGGTTGAGTGGGGTGAGGATAGTGGTTGGTACGGATGACGACATTCACCCTCCGGCGAGCGGTGGATGGGCTAGCCGTTAGCGATAGAACGTTAAGTAGCTTAATCGTTACAGCAAATGAAATCGTAGCGAATGGAAAGGTGGGATTCACAATGTCAGATCCGGTAAATTGTCCAGCGTTCAATTGTGTTGTCATTGGTGCGTACGGGGGTATTGGGCGAGCGGCATGCAAGGAGATTCAAGAAGCAGGTGGCAAAGCTTTTTTGGTGGGTCGAGACGAGGAGAAGTTAGCGGAGTTGGCGAGTCATTATGGCTGGGGGTATTGTGTTGCGGATGCGACGGATTGGGATGCGATGGAACGCGCTGCAGTGGCGGCTGATGACGCTTTGGGTGGATACTGTAGCGTCGTTCACTTGGCAGGCTCCGTGTTGCTCAAGCCGATTCATTTGACGAGTCGCAATGAGTGGGAGAGTGTGATGGCAACGAATTTGACGTCGGCAGCGGGAGTGTTGCGGGCGTTTGTGCCGAGATTCAAAGCGGGTGGTAGTGTCGTATTGATGAGCTCTTCGGCAGCATCGATCGGTTTATCGAATCATGAAGCGATTGCGGCGGCCAAGTGCGGGATAGAAGGGCTCGTGCGTTCCGCCGCGATGACTTATGCGGGGAAGCGGGTGCGGATCAATGCGATTGCACCGGGGTTGGTTCAAACTCCGCTGACTCAGAGAGTATGGGGTAATCCAAGGAGTGCGGAAGTGTCTTTGGGAATGCATCCGTTGGGGCGATTTGGCGAAGGGGCAGACATCGCGCGAGGGATTGTGTTTTTGGCACATCCGATGAATGACTGGATTACGGGTCAAGTATTGCAGATCGATGGGGGGCTAGGTTCATTAAAACCGATGCCCGCACCCGCAAGGTCATAACAACCCATTCGACACTCGTTCGTGGAAATCGTTGATCGATACTGGAAATTGCCCTGCCATTTGCTCCTTGGCGAGTTTCGTTGATAATGTACGAAGCGAAAATTTGGGGCATTGAGTTTGTGGGTTGCTTTTATCTTGCAAAGTTACTGTGATTTATTTCGACAACAACGCGACGACGCAGATGGATCCGAGGGTCAGTGAGCGGATTTGTGCTGAGTATCAAGCGCGTCGAGTGAATCCAAGCAGTCAGCACGGACCGGGACGAGAAGCGCGG
>JBIJCS010000607.1:0-2830 GCA_044344575.1 Pirellula sp.
AGAATGGAGAATTATTAAGAACACACCGACCCGCATGGATTTCAATTCTCAATTCTCAATTCTCAATTCTCAATTCTCAATTCTCAATCGCAGGTTGGCATTCTTCCAACCCATCGCCGTGTTGGCTGCCGCTCGGTACTGGGGAGCCGCGACCACGTATTCGCTCTTGTCTCCAAAGATCTCGAAGGCTTCGTCAAGGATCGGTCGTAGCTCGGGAAAGATCGGGCAGCTACGAATCCCGCGACCTTCGTGGTGCTCGACCTTTGGCTCCGGGATACTCATCCGGTTCATCTCCCAATCGATGTCCTCCCATCTCAGCGACAACGTTTCCGAGGGTGTCCGCAGCCCACCGTAGCGACTCAGCCCCAAGATCACTTGCCAGACCGGATTGGCCTTCTTCATCAGCTTGTCGACCACTTCGCGGGGGACAAACTCGTTGACCTTCACCGAACTCTTCTGCGTCTTTACCTTGCAGAACGGGTTTTCATCGATGATCTTCCAGTCGACCGCATCGTGCATGAATTGGCGTGCGAACTGGATCCGTTTATGGATCGTCGTCGTGGCCATCCCTCTGGCTTTGAGCTTCTCGTGAAACTCTTTGGCGTGGCCTGCGGTGATTTGGTTGATCCGGATCCCCTCGGGCATGAACTCTTTAAGGTTCGCAACCACCTGTTTACCTCGGGATTAAGAGAGATACGGTCTACAAGTGGATCGATCGCAAAAAGATGCCGGCACACAAAATGGGTAGCCTCTGGAAATTCAAACGTGACGAAGTCGACGACTGGGTACGATCGGGTGGGGCAGGTGAGTCATGCGAGTTTGGTAAGCCAAGATGAATGGATCAATCATCGAAACTAAAAAAGAAATATGCGCGGCTATGACGCAATTAGAAGAAGCGGTTAAGGTTCTTGATATCCCGGAACGCGTCATCGCGACCGCAAGATGGTGGAACGACTACAAGCCTGGAACTGGTAATCTTCAGTCCTGGCATCCGATTCCGACAATTGTCCATCAAGATGAGGAAGGTCGTGATGTACTGGTGGAAGCACGCATGGAGGCCGAGCGAGAATACAATCGCGCGGAGCGGAAAAACGATCCCGTTGGAACTACTGTTTGGGGGCGGGTCAGTGAGCAAATGCGCAAACTGGCCTTGTTGTACGCAATCAGTGAAAACCACCGTGAGCCTGTGATTACCAAATGTGCTGCCGATTGGGCGGCTCGATTCGTAACACACCAGGTACGTCGAATGCTCTTCATGGCCGGCAATCACGTGGCTGAAAATTCCTACCATGCGGATTGCTTGCGACTGATTCGAAAGCTTCAAGATACGCCTGAGCGCCAATTGCCACACAGTCTGCTGCTCAAGCGGATGAAGATGGATGCGAAGTCCTTTCAGGAAATGATCACAACACTTGAGCAGCAGGGTGACATTGCCGTCTCGATTGTTGCGACCACTGGCCGGCCACAGCGAGTGTATAAGCTCATCCGAGCGATGTAGGCAATTTGGATCGCACAACAAAAATCCATGTCGGTAATAGATCAGCGTGCAGGGCAATCTATGCTCTGCACGCTGTTTTTCATTTACTTGGGCGGAAACTTGCCCGCATGCTTACATACACTTCAAAAACAAGCAGCCCTAATTCCGGTGCTATTTAGGATATTCTTTAAAAAATTTTTCCGCGACAAGAAGGAAATTTCGGATTCAAGGGTAGGGAGGATGCGCACCATCGCAAGTCGAACCAACAGGGTCAGCGTGACCTACGATTTGCCTTGGCATTCAACCCAATGGATCCATTGAGGAGGGATATTGTGGTTTTGAAAGTTTTCTCCGTTTTGACGGCGTTGATTTTGTCACAAACCTGCAAAGCGGGAGTCGTGTTCCAAGATGATTTCGAGTCAGGAAATCTCAATCTCTGGCAAAGCTCCGGAATTGTAGGCGCCGTTCGTGACAACCAGATGGGTGGAACTTTTCCTAGTGCAAATGGCCACTATACAGCACTATTTAGCGGTGGATCAGCTCTTACAAACGGTGAGATTAGCGTCATCTTTAGTACTGTCGGTGGGCAGGTTTATGATCTATCGTTCGATTTTGGAACATTCGCGGGCCAACCGCAAAGCATCCGTGTTACTGTGGCGGATGCAACGAATAATAATATGATCTTGGATCGTTCGATAACCGACCCCACGGGAACATTTAATTTAGCGAATCTATTCGACCACTACTCGTATCAGTTCATAGCTTCAAGTCATCTGACACGTCTAAAGTTCAATGACGCTAGCGTATCAGGGTATGATTCCGACGGCGCCTTAGACAATGTCTTAATCACCTATTCGAGTTCGGTTCCAGAGCCTTCTTCCGCTGCGATTGCCACGTTGTTTCTGATTGGCAGTGCTTTGCGATACCGACAAAGGCGAAGACGTTTTTAAATCGCTTCTCTCGATTAAGGTTAGCTAATACCGCAGATAAGGCTGACGAGTGGAAGCGTCGGCTGGGTTGCTGTGCGGTATCGCTTTATCACTACTGCGCCACCTTCTGGGGCTGAAGCAAGCCCCTGTTTCCTACCCCATTCGTGGAAAGAGGTTCGAGCCTGGAATCGACCTGTTCAGAGCGAAAGAGGAGAACAAACCATCGAAACACCCAACGATTTCATTGGCGGGACTTACTTATTCTGGCTCTTCCGCAGAATTTGTGGGTAAAAGGTTCTAACATTTCGAGGATGGAAGCGTTTGGATTTTTCGCTTTCCCCAGATAACAAGCCACTGGGATGGTAGGAAGTCAGGGGCCACCGTAGCAGCCCCTGGCTTGTTACCTGTCCTCTGCAACCTCTTC
>JBIJCS010000117.1:0-10382 GCA_044344575.1 Pirellula sp.
TCATACGCATTGGAAGCGAAACGAGGAACCAACCGGACTTTACGATAACCCAAAGGATTGGACTCCGGCATCGGCAAGTGATCGATCGCCGTCTGACGCCGTAACCACCATCCAATCTGCACCACCTTCTTAGCCTGATTCTCAATAAACCGATCGAAGTCAAAAATCAAGTCAGGTACCTCACTCGGCAAATAAATCACACTTACAGGCTTACCCGTAAACCGACGCATGCTCCGGGCGTGATCCTCCGAAAGCGCAAACAATCCTTGACAAGCTTCCATGCTCTCACGCCAAACAGACTTTCCAAATATCACCTCCGGCGAATGATCCGGGTAAAACCATTTCGGCATTCCAAACGGATTGTGCAACACCCCAACCCACGGCTCTCGGATCGGAACATAACGGCGCTCTTGAGAAGTGATTCGATCTTCCCACTTCCGCGAACGCAACGCAGCATACAATTCCGGCCCCGATCGCACCCCATCTCTAGGATGCTCCACTGCAAATGGCTCATCCAAAAAAGGTTCAAACCGAACCCCATCCGAATGATGCAAATCATACAAGGACTCCATGCCTAATCGCCAACCACTTCGATGGTGATCCCGCAAGTAACGCTCCAAAAAACGAATACGCCCCCCAGAACTATTCGCGAGGTCCGCGACCCTCGCTCGAACACCCGCGATCTCCTCCAAAAGCCTCGCCTCTCGCTCCAATAACACATCAGAGGAATCTAAATCCGCTGCAATCCGCAAATGGCTAGCGGCCCCTTGAAAATCTTCTTCAACCAGCTTCAGATGCCCCCAGTGCCTGTGCGCACTAGGATTTCTCGGCGCTAGCTCCAATGCCTGCCGCAAATGCTCCGCCGCCCGCCGACTATTCCCCTTCGATAGCCAGGCCTGCCCCAACATGATCCAGCCAGCAACCAACTGAACCTCTTTGGAAGACTCCTCCGTTCCTTCACCCCGTTCATCTCTTGGCCGCATTACCAGCCCCCCGAAGCAATTCCGCAATCCGTTTACTCGTCCGCACTGTCGGTCGTCCCGCCGCTGCCGCTCTCAAATTCGCTATCGCTGCCGACCAATCCCCGCGATCCATGAACTGTGCTGCAATCTCACACGCGTAGTCCGCAATCCGATCGCGCGCCTTTTCACCTAAACGCAGAGCCTGCGATTCAGGTAAATGCTGCGCTATCACCTCAATCGCTTGAAATGCATCTTCGACTTGCTCACCCGTGCGCATCAGACGTGATGTCTCCGCCGTATCATCCCTCCCGATATTGACCAACGGCTCAGGATAATAAAAAGTCTCATACGCCGCAGCCAATCGCACCCACAACTCCCAATCGAACGCGGACTTCGCAGCCCCACAAAATCCCCCCAATTGCTCTACCGCACTGCGACGGACAACCATCGCAGAAAACTGAACACGGCACTCAATCCCAATCCGATCTAACCAATGGTCAATCACCCCCGGCGTCTCTCGCTCTACCCACGAATTCCAAGTAGTGGACTGCCCCGCACCTTGCGCGATAATCCGCTGTTGACAAAACGCTGATCCGACCGATGGATTCGCTAAGATCCCTTCCCGCATCACACGATAAAACCCAGGCTCCAACCAATCGTCGTCATGGAGAATGTGAACCCATTGCCCACGCGCACGCTCATAACATCGATTGAAAATATCCGGGTGACCCACCGGTTGCGACTCGGGAAGAAACTCCACCCTCCCCTTCCCAACTCTCAGCACCTCTTGACGTATCTGCTCCTGCATCTGAACTCCGCTGTAATCGCATACAACAGCAATCTGCATCTCATCATCCGCCTCCCGTAGCACACTCTCTAACACCCGCTGTACGTTCTGCGGCCGGTTATATACCGTCACCATCACCGACCAAAATGGTCTCCCTAATTCTGTTGTTGGCATCGATGCAATCGACGGCACCTTTGGTCTCTCAACAACCGGCTCAGCAACCAGCACTCCCAAATCCTGAAGCTGCCTTGCCCCCTCGAATCGAACCGAATGCTCAGGATGATAAAGCGTTAACTGCTCTTCATCGGTCAACTTCTGATGATACGTCTTGTACTGCGCCCCACCCATCGCATGAATCTCTCGCTGAGCCTCCTGCTTCGCATACTGCTCAAAGCTTGCAAAGAACTTGAAATGCAATACGCAAATCGCTTCGTGCGCTACCTGATGCGCCGAAACATTCGTCAAATGCTGCCCAGAAGTTAAAACAATATCAGGCTGATAACGCACTAATAGCGCCTTGCTCAAAAAGTATCCGTGCTCCGCAGGAAATACCCTCTGCCTTACTCCTCCCCAAAAAGTGTTCTGATTCCGATACTCACTCCCCTCTTCAATTCGTTGATGAAATGGTTTACGGTCAAAATATGAACACAAGTCAATCGGATCCTCCCCCTCGTGATAAATCGTCTCCGAAATCGGCCGGTCGCTGTAAAGATCCAACAACATCCCCGTTGCAACGCGCATCCCACGACGATCCAAGTCCTTACAAAACTGCTTGAGCGTCCGCTCTGGACAACCATCGAAATAAACAAACTCATCCGCATCAATCGTCAAACACCAATGACCTACCCCATACCGACGAAGCAATAACTCAAACCAAGCCGATCCGAAATTCGCTTGCTTAAACGACAAATCCGAAGTCCATACATGGACGTCCTCCTGAGTCAATAACCACTCTACGCTGCCATCGTCGGAGCCATTATCGCAAACAAGAAATCGATCGACTCCCAGCCGACGATAGTAATCCAATAAGTACTTCAACCTCGGCTTTTCATTGCGAGCGACCAAACAACAAAGAATTTCGCCAATCTGAATACATAAACATCGCTCGTCCCTCCTTTGCAGTTGATAATGCTCAAATGCATCTTCCAAACAACCCTTCTCCTCGATCGCCGTAATCAGCGTCTTGTGCAATTCCGGAGTCGCAAGATGAATCCGCAAAGCTCGCTTGCACAATACCTCCAAATCCTCCCAACGACGCAAATGCTGAAATATCCTCATCAACTCGAATACCGCTTCCAAATAGAACGGATCCGACTCAATCGCTTTCTGTAACCCCTCAATCGCTTGCTTCACCCGGCCTCGCTTCAACCAGCCTAACGCCATCGCGCGATGCCCCAATGCCCTCTGTCTCGCCAAATGCGCTGAATCAATCGCCTTCTCTGTCATCTGCTCAATCCCCAAGTCGATTTAAGAAATCCTTCAAGCTCCTCTTCATGTGATGCAAACCACTGCTGAAGCATTCTCTTCGTGCCCAAATGCATCGGTGGATACCTCCCCTCATTGTGTCGCTCCAAAACTCTTGGAACATGCTCTGCCACCCCAAGGAATCGACACACCTGTCTCAGCGTGCTCGGCAAGTCCCCATTCATCTGCTCATTCCTCAAAATCAAAAACTGTTCAGGTGGGAAATATTCCAACCAACTACGAAGAAAAGGAAGTGCACAACTCTCGATCAAATACCCGTGATCACACTCCAAATTCCAACCTTGCAAATCCACCGTCGGAGCAACTTCATATTTTCGAATCTCCTCTGCTATCGCATCTTCAAACGACTGCGACTCTATCTTTAATCTGCGATACATCCAGTAGTGCGAATAGGCTCTTGCAACAGGGTCTCGCAACAAAACAATCAATTTCGCGTTCGGTAAATCGCGCGCTACACGCCCAGCAGCTTGAGGATGAACCAACGAAGTTACCGACCCATCGCCAGTGAAGAGCTTCGAATCATGCGACAAGCATGGGAATTGGGACCGATACCAATCAGCACCTAAGTGGTAATACTGCGACCAATAATGTGGCTCCTTAATCAATGGAGCTACCATCGAAGGATGCATCGACAAATACTGGAAAAGCGCTGAAGTCCCAGCTTTTGCCTGACCAAGAATCAAAAAAAGAGGACTCGCTGCCTCTCCGTCTCCATCCGCCACGCTCTGCCGACCATAACAAAGCCGACCAGCTGATCGAAACAACTTCGACGCAGCATCCCCATTCGAACGCAAGGACTCGACTTGTGCAAACAAAACAATCGCATGAAACGCTTTAGGATGCTTCTGAACAAACTCACCCAACCTCCGAGACAACTCTTCATCTTGAAAAACCTGAGGTCCCAAATACGAAGGAAACGGTAACTGGCTTGCTTCGTGCTCAGGCAGTACGTCAGCCGCACTCAACAACGCATCAACTAATCGAACCGGATCCCCCTGCTGCAAAATGCTCTGGACCAAGCCATGCACAGGCCAACTCTCCCGAGGTGCTAACTGCATCGATCTGCGAAATGCCACCTCCGCTCCCTCTCCATCCCCTATCCGTAACAATGAACTCCCCATGTCATAGTGTAACGATGGATAGAAATCCAAGCCTCTTTGAACCGCTGATCGATACAAAGTCATCGCGCCATGGTGATCTCCCTCAACCGCTCGAATCAATCCACCCCACCTCGCGCAATGAGCTCCAATCCACGGTATACACGAGGAGACTTCAAGCATTCGGCCAATCGAAGGCCGCAGTATCTTGCTACTGCGATTCCCCCCCATTAGCCAACGACGCAACCAACGCTTGAGCACTTCCTTGCTACGACGATACACAAAAATCATCCAGATGCACCCGCCCCAAAGTGCTCCAACAAGTAAGCCTCCAATGCAGTTTCATGGGGCGCAAACCAATCGACTAACCTTGCCCGTAACTCCTCGGAAATCGATGCATACCGGCCCTCATTGTGCCGCTTCGGATCCAAAAGCACAAAGGGCGATACATCCAGAAATTGACACACTCGGCGCAACGTTCCAGACAAATCCTCAGCCATATCCTCATTCCGCAAAACCAACATCTGCTCTCGAGGAAACTGCTCCATCCATCGCTTCAGAAATGGAAGCGCAGCACTGCGGACCAAATAACCAAGCGGAATTGGCCGCTCTCCTTCACTCGGTAGATCAAGCGGACAAACAGGTACAATCTGCAATTCCCGTGTCACGGCTTCCTCAAAAGTCTCATTGGTTCTCCCAACCCTACGGTTCATCCAATACTCCGAATAAGCCCTTGATACAGGATCTCTCAATAAGACAATCAACTTCACCGCAGGCATCGCCTCGTAGACGCGCTTTGGCGCCTGAGGGTTGATCAAATAGGTGACCGATCCCTCTCCCGTAAAACGACGCCCACCCTCGGCAAGTCGAGGAAACAACGACTCATACCATTCCTGACCCAATAGAAAATTCTGAGACCAATACTGCGGCTCTTTGACCAACGGAGGAACCATATCAGGATGCTCCGACAAGTATTGAAACAATGCACTTGTCCCCGCTTTCGCTTGCCCCAAAATCAGGAATCTTGGCTTCGCACTTTTCGAACCTGTATCTTCAATCCCACCAAAGCGAATCCTACCCGCAGATCGAAAAAGCGTAGCCGCACCATTCCCATCCCCCCGGAGCGTCTGCACTTTCGCGAGCAATAGCGTCGCGTAGATCGCATTCGGATGCTCGCGCACCAAGTCCGTTAACTCCGCAACTTGAGCAAGATCATCCGCCACTAAATGAGCCAAATACGTCGGGAACGGAAAAGCGGCCATATTCTCCGATGGAATACTTTTGGCCAACTTCAGCAACTCCGGTACAACACGCTCCGCCAAGCCTTGATCCTGCAACGACTGTATCAACGCCAGAATCAGCCAAGGTCGCCCCCGCAATTCCTTAACCACCGAGCGAAACTCTTGCTCTGCATCGTGTGCTCTGCCAGCCTTTAACAACGAGACTCCCAAATCATAGCGCAGGAATGGTTGCCCAGCTAACCCTCTGTCGATCGCTTTTCTATACAGTCCAATCGCCTGAGAATGCTCCGAGCGAACCGCATGAATAAATCCCGCCCAACGATTTCCAAACCCACCGACGACGGGCAAGCGACCCAAGCACTTTAATCCTACTAACAGCCCATTCGTCGCGAAAAACCCCACCCCTGATTTCGCTTGCAACGTACGACGGAGGACTCCCTTCAACCAATCCTTCCATCGTACACTCGTCCGACCTTTCCCACGATGCACTTCCCCCATTGCGTCCCTACACCTCCCGTAAGAACGATTCGATCGCTGACGGTATCAACGCAAAATCACTCCCTAGCTGTATCTCATACGTGGGCCACTTCTTCGTGATCTGCGCAAGAGAACGAAAGGCTTCGTGCGCATTGCCAGGTAATTGAAATACTGTGCTGGGAGCCAATGCTTTGAAGGCCTCAGATGCACTCGCTGGTACGATCCTCGTCTCCACCCGATCTACAATCCGAGGTACGAAAATCGCTCGCAACTGCATCGAATCAACCAATGCGCCAGAATAATGCTGATGCAGAAACACCATCGCCTTCTCCTGATCTTGTCCATCTCCAACGCGATCAAGATTACACACCTTTTCATCCAAACCAGGAAATCGACGAACATCCGCAAGCGTCTTTAGCTTGACGGTATTGTAAAGGCTGTGCGCTCGACCACTCTGAAGCTCAATCGCTGTATAGTCGTCACCAACGATCCGCATTCCTGACTGCACGCAATTTAAGGTAGTAGTTGACTTTCCACTCCCGCCACGCGCCGTCAGCAATACTCCATCCGTTGCATTGCCAATACAAGCCGCATGCACCATCGCACATCCCTGAGAGCTAAGCCACCAGTTCATCAAGACACTCAGCGGATAACCCTTTTCGTAATAAGGAATCGTCGACGCGTTTTCAACCCAATAAATCCCTCGATTTTCTTCCCGATCCCATAAAACCAGAATGTCTGGACCTAAATGAAAGACCGTACGAATCCGCGGTCCATTCAATCCCGCAACTTCCCTACGCCCTTCCAGCAACTCCCACCAACGCAGCTTCAAGAGATCCACAAATCGCGCCGCAAGAAACGGTAACCGCGTACCCGTTGATTGCGAGTCAAACAAATCGATGCAAAAAGCTTCATCACCCGCAACCGACACCTCCAAATGCTCCATCGCAGGAACAATCGCCGAATGCAACGCATCCCCCGCAAATCGTAGTCGCAGCCGCCTACCAGCAACCTGAAAGTCTCGCGTTTGAATTCCCGAAACTTCCGACGCGCGATCAAAGCCTTCCTGAATCAAACGAAAAAACGATAGCTGTTCCGCCTCTTGGATCGAACTCATTTCTGATGTGGCCACCCTGTCGACTCGTCAACCTCATGGATCGGATCCGCAAGCAATAAAGCTTCCATGTCCGTATACTTCTGAAGTATTGGCTCTGCAAACGCTCTCGCAACCACCCCTCCACTCTCCAAAGCAACTGACTGCTCGTTTTCCACCCCCAAGCCACCACTTTCTGCCGAACCTAACACGACTAAATTTTCATCGAGCAACTTCTGCAAAAACCCACGCACCGAAGTCGAAATGTGTTCGTGGTTCCCATCGAAGTGCTCCGTCGCGCTTTTGACAATGTCCTCAATCGTACGACTTCCATCAATCCAATCCCATACACAAACCCCAACGCCATCGAAGCTGTAGTAAACCCCACTGGTAAGGTTCACCACCACTACCTCATTGTCGATCGTCTCATGCATCACATGAGGTAAATCACGAATCAATCGCCCACTCATCCATTCTCTCCCGCTCTAGGGTCCTCTGCAGTGACGGTCGACGAACCCCTCGCCACCTCCGCCGCTCTGCGCCGATCGATGATCCGCTTGAGCATCAGCAATCTGCCGTTCTTCTCATGCGAATGCGTAAAATTTGTATTCGTCTTGTGAATGCGTCGTAGATACAACACGTCCGGAAGCATCATCGTTGCGATCTTCGAATCGCAAACCCGACTGTACCAATCTACATCGACCCCAATCTGTAACGATGTATCAAAAAGCCCAACTCGCTCCCAAGCACTACGACGCATCAATATCGATGTCGCTAAAGGAGCAGGTAGAACTTGCCCATCCAGATGCTTGACCTTCTCCAATTCCGAAGAATCAACCTGAGGACAAAGAAACTGTCGCATGTGCCCGAACACCGCATCCAATTCAGGCTGTTCCTCGAACGCCTTCAACTGACGCTGCAACTTATCCCCAGTCCACAAATCATCGTCATCAAGAAATGCAATAAAATCACCAGTCGACGCTGCTACACCCGCATTGCGAGCCAAACCGATTCCCGGACTCTCTAAACGGAAATAGACAATTCGATCACCAAATCCCTTGGCTACTTCCTTGGTCTCACCCATCGTCCCGTTGTCCGCAACCAAAACCTCTAAATCAGCACCCCGCTGTACTAAAACACTCTCAATCGCTTCCGCAAGATACACAGGACGGTTGTGTGTCGGAATGATAATACTGACGCGAGTCATAAACGAAGTATCCTGCCGAACGTAAACCCATAGCGTCGCTCATCCGAATCGGCAACGCTGCGGAGATCTTAATCGAACTGAACCTCCGTGCAAGCAAATTACACCCTAAGGAATACGGAATCAACCTTTGCTTTTTTGAACTTCCCTGCAATAACGAAGTACTATCCCACTCCGACATTTGTTGTCGTGAATATACTTCTCAACCCCTACAAACGGCGCGCGAAGAACGCTCTCGCTGGCAGGCTAAGCCCCCACCATCCCCAATAACGCAACCCAGATACCTCTTGCCAATGCGCAAACGCCAAATGGTTCCGAAAGTCATTCGGTGATCTGCTAAGCAATCGCTTTGAATCCTCTGGTCCTAACATAGGCATACGCCCAAACAAACGCTTTTCACACCGTTCCAAAACCTCGCGATATCTCTCCGAGACACCCATGCTGTAAACCACAATCGCTGTCGCCTGTGAGATTATCCCAAGACACCCCTCCAATTCGCGATCCCCTAAAAACCTCTCCCATTGCGACAACGGCATTTGCTCCAACACCAGATAAGTGTCCCACAGCGCACGCCATCGACATCTTCCCCGATCCACATCCGCTGCAATACTAAGCAACAACTGCACCAGCATATGTTCGTCTGATGGCACAGGATAACTTCCTACTCCAAACTCTATCCGTCTCACAGCACCAAAAACTTCCTCCGAAGGAAAACGAACACCAGGCAATCGCCGAAAAGCCCAATGCAAATCGATCGATACGCCTCCCTCTCCGCGAAACTCTAATGCATGGGTAACCGACTTCGCTAACCACAATCCCGCCCTGGACAATCCGGGAGCAGTTAACCCCAACCCATCCAGTATTTTGGATGCCTGATTCAAACTATCCGGACGAACTAATATGTCCAAGTCCCATGTGAACCGATTGCGAATCCCGCCATAGAAACGCTCAGCTAATGGCAACCCCTTGAGAAGTAAATACTCAACTCCAGCCTCCCGAAATGCGACATCAATCCCTCGAAGCATCTCCATAAGACGCGCAGTACGAACCTGCTGCTGCTCATATTGGTCTTCCATCAACTGAATCGAAACATTTGGCCAAATGGCTTTCAAACCAAAATCGCACATCAATGAATACACACTTACACCTAAGCGTTCCTGCACGTACCAATGCGCCAGTTCATTGAATCGGGTGCGATTCGCAAGTAACATCCTAGCGACTTCTCGCCGGTTCCCTTGACAAGCCTCCCCTATCACCTTCATCGCGAGCCATTCAACTCCGCTGTTCATATGCGGTAACACTCCCTTCCCTCAGAGTGCCCTATCATGCGACTACTCATTCTGATGCACATTCCTTCCTACAGGCATATGCATAGCGATCTTTATCAATGGCTCCAGAGCCAACTCGGTGCGATGCCCAATCACTCGCATCATCAGTGGCGAAAGGACGAACCACGGCAAGACGGGTAAAAGCCCGCCTGCAAACGCAACAGCAATCCAGACCCATCCCTCAACATCGCTCAATGACAAATCCATTACTTGTAAGCACGACCAAAGCCGATTGAAGAAACTCTTCAATCGGCCTTACCAACTCCGCAGAAGTCGAAAACGTACGCATCAGTGACCTACACGTCACAACGCAACACGGCTTGTTTCAACCCTTCATAAGCATCCGTCGTTGGAATGAACTCTTGCCCAACATAACCCTTGTACCCCAAGCGATGCAACAATCGCATAATCGGCGGAAAATTGATCTCTTGGTCGTCATCCAACTCCTTGCGTCCAGGATTTCCTGCAACGTGTACGTGACCGATGATGTCAAAATTCTCCTCCAAGCGTCGCATCACATCTCCGTGCATAATCTGCACATGGTACACGTCGAACAACATTTTTACTCGCTCTGAACCCACTGCACGAACAATCTCGGCAACCAACGTGATGTCGTCCCCTTGATACCCGGGATGCCCCTTCATCGGATGCGTGTCGTCGCGAGTATTCAAGTGCTCCAAACACAACGTTACTCCCTTCTTCTCTGCC